>JASLXN010000055.1 GCA_030740315.1 Dehalococcoidia bacterium
TTATCATCCATGGACACGAACCCCTTCTGCCGTCTATTATCACCGAGATGAAGGATGACCCGGATCTGGTGCAGTACGCCCAGACCAAGGGGGCCAAGGGCATTAACATTGCCGGCATTTGCTGCAGCGGCAACGAACTGCTCATGCGCTACGGTGTGCCCTTGGCAGGGAACTTTCTACAGTCTGAACTGATTATCGCCACTGGAGCGGTGGAAGCCATGGTGGTAGACTATCAGTGCGTTATGGAGGGCATACAGCAGGCTGCGGAGCAGACCCATACCAAGGTTATCACCACCTCTCCCAAGGCCAAGATGGAAGGCGCTGTACACATTGAGTTCGATGAACACCGTGGACTAGAGATTGCCAAACTCATCCTACGCACCGCTGTAGACAACTTCCCCAATCGTAAAGGTAAGGCCGCCATACCTGATGTGGCGGACCCTCTGGTGGCCGGATTCTCGCACGAATACCTGGCCTATATGCAAGGAGGCGTATTCCGGGAGTCATTCCGACCTCTAAACGATGCAGTGATGGCGGGACGGATACGGGGTGGTGCCGGTGTGGTGGGTTGTAATAACCCCCATGTTACACACGATGAGGTCATACTAGAGGTCATAAAAGAGCTTATCAAAAATGATGTTATTGTAATCACCACGGGGTGCAACGGGGCGGCCTGTGCCAAGGCCGGGCTGCTTACTCCAGAGGTGATGAGCTACGCTGGACCCGGATTGAGGGAGGTCTGTGAGGCCATAGGCATTCCACCGGTGCTACATATGGGTTCCTGTGCTGATAACTCCCGCATCCTCACCGTGCTTACACAGATGGTCACCGAAGGCGGCTTGGGTGAGGACATAAGCGATCTGCCCGCGGTGGGCCTGGCCCCCGAGTGGATGTCTGAGAAGGCCCTTTGCATCGGCACCTACTTTGTGGCCTCGGGTGTCTATACCATATTCGGTGTAGGCTCCCCGGTGGGGGGCAGCGATGAGACCGCGAAGCTTATCAGCGAAGGCTGGGAGAAGCAGACCGGGGGCAAACTGGAGTTTGAGATGGATACCGATAAGATGATTGAGAAGACCCTGGCGCATATAGATGCCAAGCGCGCCGCCTTGAAATTGCCGGAGTATGACCCCAACCGTTTCGCTAAATCCGACACCTACCGTCCCGCTGACTACCTGAGCTTTGAGGAGTTCCGGCAGGGTAAGTATAGCCTTAAGAAGTAGCCAGCCTGCTTCTCCTGTCCCCCTCCTTAATAGCTAAGGGAGGGGGACTCTTTTTGTCCGTTTCTTCCCCATGGGAGGAAAGGCTTTTCTTCCTTCAGCCAGTTCCCTGCGGGGCATCTTGCAATCACGCCCGCCCGATGTTTATTCTCCGGGGGCCGAAACCCCCCAACGCCCTTCTGTGAGGGCCGGCCCTCTTCTCCTTAGGGAAGTACTGTTGGAGGCCGCTGAGTGAAGCATCATCGGGCCAGCGCCCCTTTTCGGGTATACAGGTTGCTTTTTTACAGGTTTGGAGATGTGGTAACTGAAGCGGTACTCGGTTGACGGACTATGGGTTGGCGTTTTGCCGGTGGCGGCGGCACGCCTCCACAAAGCGTGGGGCAATGTCGCGGCGGCTGGCGAGATGTATGTGGATGTAGGAGGCTAGGACATTGCCCCTTTGGAAGCCTTCACGCCGCCCACCCTGGTTCGTAATCCGGTAGGCGGCGTGACCGCTAGGTTCTTCTTCTAAGACTGACCAGTGGAACTCGTGGCCGCGCACCTCTTCTTCTCGGCGCAGCAAGGGGCCGTTCTTCAAGGCCTTTGCCGTGCGGTAACCCAGGGTCAGTCGCTTGCCACCCGCCGTTTGCAGCGCGGAGCGGGCGGGCACCAGACCCACCATTGGGGATTCCCGCCCCTCAAAGTCACGGATATCCTGGCCCAGGTACATCAGGCCGCCGCACTCGCCATATACTGTAACGCCGGCCTGCGCCGCCTCCCTGATTGCCTGTATCATGCCCTTGTTTTCAGATAGCTCCCGTGCGTAGAGCTCAGGGAAGCCGCCCCCTATGTATAAGCCGCCGATATTGGGGGGAAGGGAGGTGTCCTGTAGCGGGCTGAAGGTCAATATCTCTGCACCCCAGGCCCGCAACAGATCCAGACTGTCCGCATAGTAGAAGCTGAAGGCCCGGTCCTGGGCCACGGCCAGCCGTGCCCGTTGCGTGATGGGGCTTTTAGGTATAAGGGTGGGTGTGGGGGTTGGGGGGGGCTTCGCCAGCCCAGCCAGCTCCACCAGGCGGACCAGGTCTATTGACTCTTCCACCCGGGCCACCAGCCGCTCTAGGTACTCCCGCCCCGCCGGGCCTTCCACCATTGGAATCAGCCCCAGATGGCGCTCGGGCAGGCGCAGGTCGTCATGCCGGGACAGGCCTCCCAGCACCGGGATGCCGGTAGCGAACTCTATGGCCTCCTCGCAAAGCTTCAGGTGTCCCGGGCTGCCGGTTCCGTTTAGCACCACCCCGCATAGGTGAAGGGTGGGGTCGAAGTCGGCGTAGCCCTTCACCATGGCCCCCAGGCTGCGTGCGGCACCGTGGGCATCCACCACCAGCACAACCGGGGCGCCTAGTAGTTTGGACAGCTCGGCGGTGCTGCCCGCTTCGCTTAACGAAGAGTGGCCGTCGTAGAGCCCCATAACACCCTCTAAGACGGCGATATCCGTGCCGGAGGTGGCTCGGTGGAAGATCTCGGCCACCGCCTGGTGGGGGATAAGCCATGTATCCAGGTTACGGGAAGCGCGTCCCGAGGCCCAGGTATGGTACGAGGGGTCAATGTAGTCAGGGCCGGCTTTGAAAGGCTGTACTTTAAGCCCGCGACGGGTTAGGGCGGCCATCACCCCGGTGGCTACAGTGGTCTTGCCCACCCCGCTGGTGGTGCCAGCGATGATTACGGCTCTAATTGAAAGACCTGCTTAACAGGGTACGAAATTCGAGGGTCACATTCACTGGGCTCAAATCTATGCGCTGCACTTGTCCTCAGCCTGCACTTGACTCTTCCAAACTGGTAGTAGCTATCTTCCCACCATGCCCACGGCCTCTTTAAAGGAGACGACGGGCGTTACCCTGGCGGTGCCGACTCTCAAAATAGGCTCAAGGTATTTCACCACTGAATCGTAGCTGTCCGTCTCAAGGACAGAGTACAGGATGTGCTCAGGCACAACTGCCCAGTTGGAAAGCACATTCACACCACACTGTACGGCGAATTCTTGGCTTGGAAGAACCTCTCGCAGCACCTACATCATCTCGGGATTCCCGCTGGGGCATAGCTTCGCTGTATGCGTGTGAGTGATGACAAAGACCATTATACCCCTCCTTTTTCAGCAGTAGCGGTAATCGCTTCCAATATCCGAACAATACGTACTCCGCTATTGCTATCATCCCCTCCCGGATTTGTTCCTGGCATGGTACACGTCTTTTCCTCAATATGTCAAATGGCTGAGTCAAATTTGCGGGCTTCAGAACTCGATGCCTGGCTGGGCTTGGATGCCCTTATTCAGGGGGTGCTTCACCTCCAGCATCTCGGTTACCAGGTCGGCTGCCTCCACCAATCCTGGTGGGGCGTTACGGCCCGTGACAACTACATGAACCGGCGCCGGGCGGCCCTGTAGGGCCTTTATGACCGCCTCTGTAGGAAGCCAGCCGTAAGTTAGGGGGTAGGTCAGCTCGTCCAACACCACCATATCATAGCGCCCGGAGTATATGGCCTCATAGCACCACTCCAATGCCTGTTGGGCGTCTTCCGGTCCGGAGCGTCCCCGGCCCTTTCCCATGGGGATGATGGGCATTCCCAGTCGTTCGGCGGCCAGGTGTTCGCCGGAGCGCAGGCGGCTGGGCTTGATGAACTGGAACACGACAACCCTCATGCCCCGTCCCCAGGCTCGTAGCGCCAAGCCCAGGGCGGCGGTGGTCTTGCCCTTGCCGTTGCCCGTATAGAGTATGAGGAGTCCTCGGCGGGTGGCCTTTGTCATATTTGCTCCGCTCCCGCGATGCGCCTATTTTATCCCACTTTCATCCTTAAAGGGGGTGTGCATTACAGATTGTTTCCCACCAGCCCACCCGGCTAGTTTATTTTGAAGGGTTGCACCCCCCGGACTCCAGGGGCGGTATTGGGCAGTATCAACACTGACACCTGGAGTCAGGTTGACCGCTATTTAGTCCAGCCGTTTGCTGCGGGCGGCACCGATTCCGGTTTGAAGACATGCAATGGCGGTGGCCGCCCCTACCACCTTGGCGGTCTGCATTAGCTCTCAGGGTTATATCCCCTCGAAAAGATCCGTTTCCATCTCGCCCCCATGCCAGGGTGGCTCGGCGCGTACCCAGAAGTCCTTGCTTAGGGCCTCGTTCGTCAGTTCTCTTGGTAGCATCGTAAAGGGCGATTGTTGAGACCGGTGCTGCTCAGCGGCGTGGAGCCTCTGGTCCAAGTAAGTGGAGACCTCCAGGACCGTTGAAATTTCTTCATCCGGGGTGCCGACGGTGTTTGGGTTCAGGTTCGCAATTTCACTCGAGTGGTTATTCTCCTTGAGGTAGTTGAACCATTTTACCATACGGCTTCGTGGGAACACATGGTAGTAGAGTTTGCTAGGAGTCCAGGACTCATCTCCGGAGAGGAATGGGTAAGATGGGTCTCCGGCCGTCTTGAATGCCTGTGTGGTAAGCTCGCTGGCACGGATGTGGTCCGGGTGCCCGTACCCACCACCCAGGTCCATGGTGGCTACCACTTGGGGGCGGTGCTTGCGAATAAGCGCAACCAGGCGTCCCAATACCTCCGATACCGGTGCGTTGATGAATGCAGATGGGTGGCGGTTGTCCTCGGTGCCCGCCATACCGGAGTCCCTATAGCCCAGGAGCACTGATGATCGCACTCCCAGTACGCCTAGCGCCCAGCGTAGCTCTGCCTCTCTGACGGTTCCCAGTGTCTGCGGTGTGGCATTGCTACCCGGCGCTATTTCGCCCGCCTCACCCCCGGTCGCAGTAACCACCGTGATATCAACGCCTTCGCTGGCGTAGCGGGCCAGCGTACTCCCAGCCCCAAAAGTCTCATCATCTGGGTGGCCGAAGACCGCCAGCAGCCGTTTGTGCGAAGTCATGACACTCCACTTCCAGCGGCTGTGGTGAGGTAATCGGGCATCTTATGCCCTCCCGCCTTTCATTGGGGCCGTGCCTCTCCCCGGCGTTGTGCCAGGAACTCCTTGAAGCTCTCCTTCGGGGCAGCGGTGGGTTGTAGGTCTGAGTCCACGGCCTTCCTCTCCTGGTTGAACATTCGCTCCCAGGTGAGGCCCACATTTTGCTGTACCAGGTGCTTTATACCGTGCAACATCCGGCGGTCGTTCTGGCCGATGAGGCGGCCCATTTCCAGCGCCTCTTCCAGCATCTGTTCTGCGGGCACCAGATGGTTCAAAAGGCCCATACGGTAGGCTTCCTTCGCCTCAACCACGCGGGCGGTGGTCAGCATCTCCAGTGCCAGGGGCATGCTCACAATGAGGGGGAGGGTCCAGGTGGAGTTTACGCGACCGTACTGTGCTGCCAGGAAACGGAACCGGGAGCGTTCGCAGCCGATCCGCATATCCACGGTGGTGGCCAGCAGAGCGCCACCGCCAAAGGCCAGCCCGTTGATGACACCTATGGTGGGCTTGGCGCAGGTGGCCAGGTGCCAGGCGTAATCGTACCGCGCAGCCTGCGCCCGCGCAATTTCCTCTGAGGAAGCGCCTGCCATCTCATGGATATCTGCACCTGCGGAGAAGGCCTTATCACCTGCCCCGGTGATAATGATAGATGCGATGCTGTCATCGGCCTCCGCATCGGTAACGGCCTGATCAAACTCCCGTATCAACAGGGTGCTGAGGGCGTTCAGCTTATCGGGGCGGTTCATAGTGATTAGGGCAATGGTGTCCCGGTGTTCCACAAGGATAGTATCGTATCCCATTATATCTCCCTATTTGTTGTTGCTTGGTTGCTCAAACAAGCGGTAACGATATTCTTCGCTTGCGCTCAGAACGACATGCCTATATTGTCACACCGAGTTGAGGGAAGGGTCTCTAGTAGGCAGAATACAACGCTGACTTCGGCAACAAAGTGCTAATCCCGGAAGGCGTTGGCTCCCGTGACCAGTGCGGGCAGCCCTCCCATCAGGAATGCCACACCAACGGTTTCGCCAATCTCCTCTTCATTGGCCCCTGCTGCCCGTGCCCGCCTGGCTATGTTGGCCACGCCGTCCGGATGGGCTAGGAGGGCGTCGCACAGCATTGTCATGAGCGTTTTCACTTTGAGGGACAACGCACCGTCCGACATTACGGACTCCCGGACGCGTTCCACCTCTTTGGATAGCTGCGGAGCACCCGTATCCAGAAGAGACTGCCATGTGCGTGGCTGAGACTGCATGGTTCACCTACCTCCCTGTTGTGGGCAGCAATCAACGGTGTTCCCGCCTTGCGATGCCCTGCTTAACCTGACTTCATATTCTACCATAGACTGAAATCGCTACGGTCTATAGAAGAGATAAAAGGTCTGTGGGGGTGTCAATCAACGCTTGGGCACCGCTGGAGAGCAGCTCATCCGCTGTACGGAACCCCCATAGCGCCCCAACGGCAAACATGCCCGCCGAAACAGCGGTTATCATGTCCACGCCTGAGTCGCCCACATACAGAAGGTCGCCAGGTGGCATGTTGAACTGCCGCGCAATCTGCAGGGCCGCCGTAGGGTCGGGCTTCATAGGAACGGAGGGCATAGCTCCAACTACAGGCGCAAACCACCAGAGGGCTAAAAGTTTGGATACTATAAGCTCTGTGAAGTTGTGCGGCTTGTTGGACAATACCGCCATGCTAATGCCGCGGGCGGTCAGGGCGTCCAGCAACTCCGGAATGCCGTCATAGGGGAGGGTGGCATCCCCCCAGTGTCTGGCGTATTCCTCTTCAATGTAGCGGAGAAAGGCGTCTACAGTGGCCTCATCCCGGTGGTCATTGGGGAGGGCACGGAGTGCCATCATTTCACGGCCGTTTCCCACAAAGTACTTGTAAGCTCGGGTCTGGTGCTGTGGAAAGCCCATGCGACCCAGGGCGATGTTGGCCGATGCGGCTATGTCCGCAATGGTATCCAGGAGTGTGCCGTCTAGGTCGAACACCACTCCTGTGTATTTCATGTAATCTCCTTCTAGCGTGATGGCTGAGTCGCTAAAAGACCGAAGCAGAGCACATCGTGGTGCCCGTTTGTGGGGTAGAAGACCCCAAGCACCCAGACCGGGGGCTAAAGCAGGTACGGCCCGCTATGAGCGGGCTGCACCTCTGACCTCAGGTGTTGGTATAGGTGCCTATTCGCCCATCACGGTGGTGAAAAATTCCGCCATGTTGGAGCGCATGTCCTCCGAGGAAACTACCCGGGGGTCCAGCAGGTCGCCGTTGACCGTCAGGAAGGGGATTCCTAGGTCCTTGGTAATCTTGTCACGGAGCATTTGCGTCAGGCCGCACCATTGCTGGCAACTCCAGTGGGAGAGGAGTACAGCAGCATCGGCCTTGAAGTCCCGGCACAACTCGGCTAGGCCCTCCACGGCTTGACCCTCTTTACTTGGGGCGAAGCTCCAGTGGGTAAAGCGCCGTTTCAAAGGTTTCTTGGCCAGGAATGTTAGATAGTCATCGGGCTCCAAGGTAATATCCGGGTTGTTGATGCCGAAGGTGTCCAAGACGATGACGGCCCCATATGTGTCCTGGAGCCAGTCGGCCATCTTCAGATCAAAGAAGGGGAGTACATAGAGCCATGCCAGACGGTGCTTCTCGTTAGGGATAATGCCCTCACCTTTATCTACCTTCTCTTTTAGCTCTTCGTAACGGGCCTTGTAGTAGTTAATGGATTCCTCACGGCCCGCGGCCACCAGGAGGATGGTGGTGTCCTTAACGGCTTCTCGGCCTCCGGTGGGGCAGGGCACGGCCTTGCGGAGCTCGCATATTTTCTCCCAGTAGGAGTAAGCTTCGCAAGAAATCTCAATCCTCTCCCGAAGCTTAGCCGGGTCCAGCTTGGTGTTGAACTGCTGTTCCAGAAAGGATATGAGCTCTCGCATGTTCTCTTTGGCATAGGCGATGTCAACAGGCCGTGCACCATACGGGGTGTCTACTATGAAGTTGGGAGTATTATGGATATCGGCCAAGACCTCGTACAGCTTAATGGTCTGGTCACAGGTGGTGGCAGTGTGGACTACCGCCTGAGGCTGCAGGGTGCGGCCCAGCAGGGCCAGACCCGTGGCCGCCCTATGGGGGGAGCAGATATCGGCGGCCATGCCCGCCCTTTCGGCGGTATCAAACAGGTTCATGCCCTGTTCCATATCGGACTGAAAGGTCATGACGCCGTGGTTCTCGGCGATGTAGTAGGGGATGTCCATGCCGGCGAAGAGCTCGTGGGGAACAAACATACCGCAGCAGAGCACCGGCTGACCCTTCCTGGCGGCATCGGTAA
>JASLXN010000056.1 GCA_030740315.1 Dehalococcoidia bacterium
TTGCCCTCGGCCTCTGCCTGGGCCACCGCAGCGATTATGCGGCGGGCGCGGCCTATATCTTCAGGGGAAGGGCTGAACACCCGGTTGGCGACGGGTATATGGTCGGGGTGGATTAACGCCTTGCCATCGTACCCCAACACTCTGGCACGGCGAGCGCTTTTCTCCAGGCCCTCCAGGTCTTTCACCTTGGGCCACACCAGGTCTATGGCTTTCACCCCAGCCGCCCTGGCTGCCAGCAGGGTTCTGGTACGGGGATATAGGAGCTCCCATTCTTCATCGGTGAGAATGCACCGTGTACTGAGGGAATAGTCCCCACTGCCAAATGAAAGGCCTGTTACCCGATGGCTGGCTAGAGCGATGGACTCAGCATTGATGACTCCCAGGGGGGTCTCTATGAGAAGCAAAAACTCCACCTCCCCCACCGGCAGCCCATTGGCCTTCTCCACCCTGGTAACCAGGTCATCCAGCTCCTGCACCCCCCGGATGCCCTCCGCCTTCGGCACCACTAGGGTGTGTGGACGGGCTGGCACCACCGCCTCCACATCCTCACGCCCATAGGGGGTGGAAAGAGCGTTGATACGCACCAGCCTCTCCTTGCCGCCGAAGTCAGCCGTTCGCAGGGCCTCAGCTACCGCTAGGCGGGCAGCGGGTTTCTGATGGGGGGCCACGGCATCCTCAATGTCCAGAATGACGGCATCGGCCGGGCCGTCCAGGGCTTTCGTTAAAAAACGTGGGTTGTCCCCGGGGAGGAACAGTAAGCTACGGCGCAGAAAGCCCATCTTCACACTCCTTGTTATTCTGGGCCTATTTTAACATGGCCCACCGGTCTCCCCAACGGGTTACACGGATGGAGAGAAGATAGGAGACCGGTGGGGCCAGTCCGGGTTATAATCTACTCGACAACATGGTGCTTACCAGGCAGGAGATAGAAGAAAGGATGGGGACTACCCCACCCCTGATTGAGGGGCTGACGGACCCCGCCGAGCAGCTACAGCCCAACGGAGTTGACATAACACTGGGAGAGGTGGCCGTTCTCAGCGGCGCCGGGCAACTGGGAATCAGCAACTCCCAGCGTCGTCTGCCGCAGACCTCGCCACTGGTGTATGACGCCTTAGGGTTTCTGGAGCTGCCGCCGGGGCTGTATATGGTCATCTATAATGAGGCCGTCCACCTACCCCGGGACATAATGGCGCTGGGCTTCCCCCGCTCCAGCCTGGTACGCTGTGGGGCCACCCTCCTCACCGCCGTATGGGACGCCGGGTATTCGGGGCGCTCCCAGTCTACACTGGTGGTATACAACCCGGCGGGTATCAGGCTGCAGAAGGGGGCCAGGGTACTGCAACTGGTGTTTCTCAGGCTCGGCCGGGAGACCGAAGGCTACCGGGGGGTGTTCCAGGGAGAGAACCTTTAGTCCTCAGAGACATCCTCCCGCCCCCGCTGCTCCCTGCGCAAGAATGCCTCAACATCGCGGACAATGCGCTCCTCGCCCATACCGGACAGGCGGTTCTGGCCCGCTTTTTGCTCCTCATACTCCTTTTCAAACTGCTCCACATAGCTACGCAACTCATCGTTCTGCTCCAGCAGCCTAGAGAGGGCATCGTCCATGTGGTCGCTGGCCTGCTTCAAATCGCTCAGGTCCAGGGATAGTCCCAGCAGAGCGGTCAGACGATCCAGCACGGCACGGCACACCTTGGGATTCTTCACCGCCTGGACATATGCAGGGGCGTGGCCCCATATGCTGGCCATCTCCAGCCGCCGCCTGCGGCACGCCATCAGCAGAAAGCTGTAGAAGCTGCTGGGGCCCTGATAGTTGGTCCACCCTAGCCCCGATGGTGTCAGCTCTTGCTTGAGCCGGATATAGTTGACCACGGCGGAAACGGGCGGCTCTTTGGTGTGGGGCACGCGGTCATAGACCCCCCCCAGTGCATATACGCGTCGCACACTCCACTGCCGCGCCATCCCCAGTACAATTCTGGTAAAGCGTTCCCAGCGTAGCTGAGGTTCAAAACCCAGGAGCAGGATGAGGTCGTGCTCCTGGGCAGGATTTTTCCAGAAAAAAAGCTCATTGCTGGCCATCTTGAGACGGCGCACCACCCCGTCTTCAACATCTATCAGGGGTCGTACGGTGGTGAAATCATAGAACTCCTCCGGTGCAATTTCGCCGAACTTTTTGGCGCTCAGGCGGTCCTTCAAATACTTTACCACGGAGGTGCCCACCTCACCGGCGTTGCCCCAGCCCCCGAACCCTATGACTAGGTACGGGTCTTTCAGTTCAGGCCTGTTACGAAGAATAAACTCACCCATATCTCTGCCCCCGAAACATAGCATACATAATAATACTGGTCAAAACACAAGGAAGTTAACTGGCACGGAAACTGGCGGAGGGCTTAGGAGTTGATGCGGGGTAACAAGAAGATTACATAGAACACCATGAGGAGGGCCATGAAGCCTACGATAAATAGGGATGTGCGCCTCCGGCGTCGGTTCTGGTCGCCCAGGGCCTCAGTACAGGCGGTGGAACACAACGCCTCGCCTGCCCCTACCGAGCGCCCACAGACCACGCAGTGGCCGTGCGGCGGCACCGGCCCGGGCTTCTCCGAGGCCGTGACGCGTCCCTCTTTTGGCCTAGCCTTAGGCACAGGCGCTATCTCCTGCCGCACTCAGCCTGTTACCAGTCACCTACACCTCTGACTGTAGCAGTGGCCGGCCCTCCTCCAGTGCCTCTAAGCCAAGGTTCTCCATAAAGGCGTCTATGCGAGAAATTATCTCTCCCTGGTCCAACTCCGATGGATTGGCGCAGGCGCCTTGATATGACATAACCGGAATACCAGCATCTTTGAGTGCCACTATAGATTCCATGGCACCGCAAGTGTTACCCAGGCAGCCCCGATCCAAGGCAAATACGGCACCGTCCAGCTTGAAGTGCCGGGACATTGCCACCCTATTGTCAATGCGGGCGCTCAGTTTGGGACGCGGGTTGTAAGCGGTGAAGACCACAGCCATTGAGTGAAGGATATCATCCCGTGTCTTGAGGGGTAGGCCTAGGCCCTCGGGCATGGGGCATATATCCCAGGAACCATCTTCATTGATGTTGAAGTTGCCGAACTCGGTGGTATATAGCCAAGAGCCTATGCACACCGCACCGTACCGGTTGAAGTAGCGCAGCACATTGCTGGGATACCACGGCACAGGTCCTTCGTGGAACAGCCGACACCTCTCCGTAGCCAGGGCGGCGATGCCCTCCCTCGCCCTGACCGCTACCTCATCGGCCGCCTCTTTGTAGAACTCCATCACCTCGGGCAAGTGCATTGCGCCCCGCCACATCAGGGTGGCGAAGGAGGCCATCGTCTTCTGGTCTATTGGGGCAGGGATCGCCGACTGGTGCTCCATGATACGGCTGAAGTAGATGCGGGAGCGCCATTCGTTGATCCAGCCCTCCGCGAGCAGTTCGTCGTCGTACTCCCGCCCAGTGGTCTTCTGGAGCCACTCCACCGCCTCATGCAACTGGGACTCCAGATAGTCCACATCGGCCTGGCGGGGTTCTTCCTGCCACGGCAGCTCTACCACATAGCTGGGGAGCTGGGAGTAGTACTCTTGATAGAGTTGCTGGGCCTTCATCTGGCCCTGGCAGGCCAGGGATTCAAAGTGAATATCGGGCTTTAGAACCTCGCCGGTTCGCTTGTTCATGCCAAAGCGGTCCAGTATCATGGATCCCAGTGCTATACGCAGCGTGGCGCAGCAGTCGTTCCCATAACCCTGGGTGGTAGCCAGCTCGTTCATCTTGGTGAGCAGGCGCAAGTCCTGCATGTCTGGGCCTATAGGCATGGGAGAAAGTAGCTGGAACCCCCCTAGGCCACAGAGGAGCGAAGGCAGAGGCCCCGGCCCCCCCAAGACCACCATATCTCCCCTCTCCCGGGCGGAGTATGTATCCTTTACCAGCCTTCGGCGTAAATCTTCAAGCTTGCCCCAGCACTCAATGGGTTTCGTAGGATACTTCTGTTGCACCGCCATATTGCATTCCTCCTATGCTATTTCCTGTTGTACCAACTCCAGGTGTGCTTCCACCCTGGTGCGTAGCTGGCCCAGCGGTATGGTGATGTCCTGCTCCAGGTCAATGGAGGGTATACCGTTCTCCTCCAGCATGCGTTTCACAGCAGGCATATCGTATTCGTGTGGGTCGCAGAACTGCTGGCGAATCAGTATGGCCCCCTGCACACCGAAGTCCTTGGCCATCTCAAGCAGATACCGGGGTCGTAGACGGACACCGTGCAGGTCTTTCATAGGGCATGGAGGCCGCTCTAGGTAGCGTCGGGCCATTGCGACGAAGAGGTCGTTGTCATCGGGGGTTGTGTTCCAGAAGTACCGGCTCCCGAAACACAGGTCATCCGCTACTACGGTTGTCCCTAGGCCCTCAATCACACTTATCACATCTACGCTATCAGTGTGACCAGCAACCATCAGCCTCACTCCGGTCTCTCGCTTCGGAGAGTGTGCCTCCAGATCCTTCAGGAGCTCCTCAACCAGTTGGCTGTGCTCCTGTTTGTCCATGATCTGGCTCGCTATTACCATATTCATGCACTGGGCACCGGTTATGGGGGGGTTGTCCAGCCTGCGCAACTCATAGACCCGGCGCATCAGGCTGCGGTTGCGGTCGTATACCTTCATTGCCTGCTCCACCTGGGGGCTGGAGATGCTGAGGCCCAAGTCCGTCTCCACGCGCTCTTTAAGCACTTCAATCTCAGATAACATGCTCCGCTGTGCGCCACGGCTCTTGATTAGCTGGGGCATTGATACATAGTAAAAATACTCAGCGGGGATGTGCCGTTTCCAGCTATCGAAGGTCTGGTAGCTGTGCACACAGCAGTGAGCAGTGGATACCCCATCTAGGTAGTCGTACCGGCCCTGCAAGCCCTGTGCTAAGCAGTCCCGGCAGTAGGAGCAGAACATGCCGAAGACATAGGGGGATGTCACCGATTCCGGCTCGTGGCTGCCGATGATCCGTACCGGCAACATGCCTGCGGCGTAGAATATCTCCTCGGGTACATAGGTGCACAGATAGCCGACTACCTTACCCCCCGTGCGTTTCTTCCACTCCTGGGCGTATTGATGACGGTCAGCCACTGCCTGCTGAAACTTATCAGCTGCGGACATAAAACTCCTTCCGGATTATGCGCTCATTTTATCATATCTACTTTTCCCAGCAAAGCAGCCAAGAATGTCCCAGAGCCTAAACATATCCTTCCCAGCATTGAAAAAGGTATGATACAATCCCTTAAAGGAGAGGTGTCCGAGCGGTTTATGGAGCCGGTCTCGAAAACCGGTGCCCGTTTATGCGGGTCGAGGGTTCGAATCCCTCCCTCTCCGTGGAGAGGTGCTGGAGCGGTCTATCAGGCGCGCCTGGAGAGCGCGTAGGGCGAAAGCCCTCGAGGGTTCGAATCCCTCCCTCTCCGCCATAACTCATAATGTATAACTAGTAATGAACCAGATAAAGCACTGGATTCCCTTTCAATGCATTCCCGGCCTGGGAAGTGTGCGGCTATCTATGCTGGCCCGCCAGGTGGGCCCGATGAGCTATGTCGTCGCCCGCGAGGCTCGGGAAGATTATAATGTTGGGGTGCGTTAAATGGCAGACCGTCTCGTTATTGTAGAGTCCCCCGCCAAGGCCCGTACTCTCAGCCGCTTCTTAGGCCGGGGTTACTCCATCGTGGCCTCCATGGGACACGTGAGGGACCTCCCGCAGAAGACCATGGGGCTGGATATCAAAAATGGTTTTAAACCGAGCTATCAGACTATCAAGGGGAAGGCCAAGGCCATTAAAAGTATTAAGGATGCTGCCAAAAAATCCAGGGAGGTGTACCTAGCCACTGACCCTGACCGGGAGGGCGAAGCTATAGCCTGGCACCTGACGGAGGTGGCCGGGCTGGCCAAAGGCCCATCACTCAGAAGGGTGGTCTTCCACGAGATTACACCTGAAGCGGTAAAGGAATCGTTCCTTCACTCCCGTGACCTGGATATGAACCTGGTAAACGCCCAGCAGGCCCGCCGTATCCTGGATCGCCTGGTGGGATACCGGCTCACCCCTCTACTGCGGAACAAAGTGGGGGGCGGGCTATCGGCGGGGAGGGTACAATCGGCGGCCTTGCGCCTAGTGGTGGACAGGGAGCGGGACATAGAGGCCTTTGTCTCTCAGGAATACTGGACCATAGAGGTGGAGTTCCAAAAAGGTAAGGTGAAATTCCGCGCCCGCCTGGTGGGGGAAAAACCCGCCGACGGCGGCAAGCCCAAGTCCCTTGACCTCTTCAATCAGGCCGATGTGGATGTGGTGGATGGGGCGCTTAAGAGTGCCAGCTTCACGGTGGACTTCATGAAGCACAAGGAAGCCAAGCGGGGACCGGCGCCGCCGTTCATTACCAGTACAGTCCAACAGGATGCCTATCGCAAACTGGGCTTTGCCGCCGAGTACACCATGCGACTGGCCCAGCAGTTATACGAGGGCATAGAAGTAGGTAGTGAAGGTGCAGTGGGCCTTATCACCTATATGCGCACAGACTCCACCCGGGTGGCAGCCTCAGCCATAACCGAGGCTCGGCAGTATATCGGTGACAATTTCGGAAAAGAGTATGTGCCCTCCCGGCCCAACAGCTTCTTACGGAAGGTAAAAGGGGCACAAGAGGCACACGAGGCCATCCGGCCAACCAGCATCGGCCGTGAGCCGAGCAACCTCAAGTCACACTTGAGCCGGGACCAGCTATGCCTATATGAGCTTATCTGGAAACGCATGGTGGCTAGCCAGATGGCTCCGGCCCTCTTTGATACAGCCTCTGCCGACATCACCGCTGCCAACGGTAGCTCTTATCTGCTACGGGCCTCCGGCTCTGTGCTCAAGTTTCCCGGATTCACCGCCCTCTACATGGAGGGGCGGGACGATGAGGAGGACGAGGCCCGCTCCCCGCTGCCCCTGCTGAAATCCGGTGAGTCCCTGAAGTGTCAGGGGGTATTTCCTAAGCAGCACTTCACCCAGCCGCCTCCCCGCTTCACCGAGGCCAGCCTTATCCGTGCCTTGGAGGAACGCGGCATCGGTAGGCCCAGCACATACGCCCCCATTAACTCCACACTCAAACAGAGGGGATATGTGCTGAGGCAGTCCGGCCGCCTCTTTCCTCAAAAGGTGGGGTTGGTAGTGGCCGACCTTCTACGTGATCATTTCCCCGATGTGGTGGACCTGAGCTTCACCACCCAGATGGAGGACCGGCTGGACTCCATAGCCCAGGGTGAGATGGAGTGGCTGCCGGTAATATCGGACTTCTACGCACCATTTGACGAGAGTGTGCAGCAAGCAAAAAAGTCTATAGAGAAGAACAAGGTGGAAGAGGAAATCCAGGAAAAGTGTGCCCAGTGCGGCCGGCCTCTGGTGATAAAAAGGGGCAGGTTTGGGCCTTTTATCTCCTGCAGCGGTTACCCGGAGTGCAGCTACAAGAGAGCCTACTCCCTCAAGCTGGGAGTCCGCTGCCCCCAGTGCGGGGGAGAGGTGGTGGAAAAGCGTACCCGCCGCCATAAGACCTTCTACGGTTGCCTCAGCTATCCCGAGTGCCATTTTGCCTCCTTCCAGCGGCCTCTACCCCAACCCTGCCCCCAGTGTGGAGGCCTGCTGGTATCCGGCTCCCGGAACCAGGCCCGTTGTCTCAAGGAGGGCCACCGGATAAACCTTGATGTCCTGGAGCCGGTGCTGGTATGACGGGAGCGCCCCTCAAGGACTTCATGGGCCACCTACAGGCGGAGCGGCATGTCTCCCGGTATACAGCGCGCAACTACTCACGGGACATTGGTGAGTTCCTCTCTTTTATCCAGCAGCGAGAGATCGTCCCCGCCGAGGCCGCCACCAGAGAGATGGTACGCGAATACCTGGTGTGGCTGAGTCAGCGGGGCATAGTACGCGCCAGCATCGCTCGTAAGCTTTCGGCCCTGCGCACTTTCTACCGCTATTTGAAACAGGAGGGCAGGGTGGAGAGCAGTCCCATGTCTCTTGTAGCCTCTCCCAAGAAAGAAAAGCGGCTGCCAGGCTTCCTCTCTAGCAATGAGGTAAGCTGTCAACCTGCCGCTACGCGAGGTGCGGGTGTGGGGCAAAGGAGGCAAGGAGCGTGTGGTGCTGCTGGGTGCCCCGGCCGTCCGCGCCCTGGATGACTATCTGGCCCATGGGCGGCCCAGCACCGCAGGCAAAAGCCCCGCACTGTTTGTAAACCGGTACGGCAAGAGGCTGACCGTGCGCCAAGTGCAGCGCCTGGTCAAGGGATACGCCTTGAAGGCGGGCGTGGATAAGCGGGTGCACCCCCATCTAGTGCGCCATACCTTCGCCACCCACTTGCTGGATGGCGGCGCCGACCTGCGGGTGGTCCAA
>JASLXN010000057.1 GCA_030740315.1 Dehalococcoidia bacterium
GACTTGGGAGGTCAACCACCACCGCCCACAGACTACTTCATTCAGATAGACCGCAACTGGTTTGAGATATGGCTCAAGTACAACCTCCCGCCCCATGCTATGTTTTCTGGAGTAGGGCCGGGGGTTAACAGCTACCCTAACAGCGGTGCTATGGATATGGGCCTGCTGTAACCTGCCCCAGAACACGCAGTACATTTTATCGAGAAACCGTTGGGCCCTATAAGGGTTGCCAGGCCCAATACATTGGTGTGGCGTTCTAACAGTTCAACGTGCTGTTGTTCGGCGACCAACAGCACAGGGCAAGGCCTACCTCGCCCGGACCCAGGGCAGCACATTCCAGCCTAATCCCCGTTTTGACTGGCGCCACCCAGATGCAGCATCGCCTACACTCCGGCATATTTTACAGCAAACAGGCGCTGAGCAGCAACCAGGCTGCAGGCCGCTGGTTTGACACCCAGTCCGGCAGAAAGGTAGAATACCTGTAAGTACCCGAAAGGAGCATGGGCATGAAAGAGGATGTAGAGAAGGTCTTGGAAGAGGTAAGGACTTTTTTGAAGGCCGATGGCGGTGATGTGGAGCTTGTGGATGTGAGCGATGAAGGGGTAGTGAAAGTGCGCCTGTTGGGGGCCTGTGGTGGCTGTCCTATGTCCACCATGACTCTCAAAAACGGCATTGAGCGCATCATCAAGAAGGAGCTCCCTCAAATAGCCGAGGTAGTGGCTGTAGACTGACTCCTTCCCCTCCTAATCTCCCGCCTTTTCCAGTTCAAACGCATGGTGCAGGACCCCTACCGCTTCTCGCACCTTGTCCTCATCTATGATACAGGTTATCCGTATCTCGGATGTGGTTATGAGTTGGATGTTTATCCCCTTCTGCGCCAGCACACGGAACATGCGGGCGGCGTAGCCGGGTGTATTCTGAATGCCGCTGCCCACTACGCTCACCTTGGCCAGGCCACTGTCACTCAACAGTTCGCGGGCACCCAGTCCGGGCAACACTTCCTTGATGATATCAAGTGACCTGGCCAAGTCACCGCGGGCCACCGTGAATGTCAAGTCGGTGATATTCTCCACGCTTGCGTTCTGGACAATAGTGTCCACGCTGACATCCGCCCTGGCCAGGGGCTCGAACACGGCGGCGGCAATCCCCGGCCTATCGGGCACTCCGGCTACCGTGATTTTAGCCACATCCGTATCGTGGGCGATACCCCTTACTTTGTTTCTTACCTCCATGGCACCACCTCCATGAATACAAGTTCCCGGCGCCTGGCTGAAGCTGGAGGCCACCAGGATTTGCAATTGGTATAGCCAGCCCAGTTCCACGGCCCTGGGATGCAACACCTTGGCCCCATATGTGGCCAACTCCAGCATCTCCTCGTAGCCTATCTCGGCCATAGGCCGAGCCTCGGGAACCAGGCGGGGATCAGCGGTAAACACGCCCTCCACATCGGTATATATTTCACACCGCCCAGCACCCAGCCCGGCTGCAAGGGCCACAGCAGTAGTATCGGAACCTCCCCGTCCCAGGGTAGTCACCTCCATCTCTCGAGTGATGCCCTGGAACCCGGCCACCACCACTACCCGGCCAGCCCCCATCTCTTTCAGCAGCCGATGGGCATCCACCACCAGGATGCGTGCCCTCCGGTGGGAAGCGTCGGTCCATATTCCTGCCTGGGCGCCGGTGAGGCTCAAGGCGGGACAACCCAGGTCATTAAGGGCCATGGCCAGCAGTGTGCTGGAAACAATCTCCCCGGTGGCCAGCAGCATATCCATCTCGCGCTCGGGGGGATGGTTGGACACCTGACGGGCCAGGTCCAGCAGGCTATCAGTGGCGTCCCCCATGGCGGAGACCACCACTACCAACTGGTCACCGACTGCCCGTGCCCCGGCAACGCGGCGTGCAACCGCCTTCAATCTTTCCACCCCAGCTACCGAGGTCCCACCGTACTTCTGCACGACCAGCGCCATGTCAGGCAACCTCTCCGGCCACCACCCCATCCAACGCCGGGTGCGCCACACGGCTCACCCCCACCACCCCCTGCCCATCGGCCGCTCGCTTCATGGCTCCGCCGATGACGGCCTCATTTTCCGTGCACAGAGCCAGCACCGTGGGGCCAGCCCCGGATAGAAAACTGCCCAGCGCCCCCGCGCCCAGCGCCGCCGAAATGACAGGCCCTAAGGCAGGAAACAGCATCTCACGGTAGGGTTGGTGTAGCCGGTCTCTGGTGGCCGCCTTCAGAAGGGAAAGCTCCCCGTTTGCCAGCGATGCCACCAGCATGGCCGCCCGGCCTACATTATAGACGGCATCTTTAAGCGGCACTCTTTTAGGCAGCACCCCCCTGGCTTGCGCAGTGGAAAGATGAGCGTCCGGTATGAAAAGCACCACCTTCAAAGCAGGAGAAAGCGGAACCGTGGCATGCAAGTAGCTTTCGCCCTCCGCAACCACCACCTGGCAGCCCCCAAAAAGGGCAGGGGCCAGGTTGTCTGGGTGGCCCTCTATGGCGGCGCCCATAGAAAGCAGCTCGTCTGTTGAGAACGGCCCCCCCAAGAGCAGGTTGGCGGACACCATGCCCCCAGCCACGGCAGCGCCACTAGAGCCCAGGCCGCGAGCCAGAGGAATACCATTATGACAAGTGACTTGCAGGCCTGGTGGTTTCTGGCCCACACGGCTGAACACCGCCTCCAGTCCTCGGTACACCAGGTTGTCCCGCCCAGTGGGGATGGCCCCCACCCCCTCACCCGATACTTCAATACTCAGTGCCAGTGCCGACTCCACGACCACATCGTTGAAAATATCCAGCGCCAAGCCCAGGCAATCAAAGCCCGGTCCCAAGTTGGCTGCGGTGGCGGGAGTCCGCACAGAGACCCTCTGCTTCAGCATAAGACACCACCATTATAATTCAGGTCGCACCCTGTGGATAGTGAGGTGGAACAGCAGAGCTTTTTTAGACCATCCAACCCTTTACCATAAAGTGCCTTGTTTGTGACCGAAACGGCAGTTATAATGGTTGGCACGGGGTGTAGCGCAGCCGGTAGCGCGCCGCGTTCGGGACGCGGAGGTCGGCGGTTCAAGTCCGCCCACCCCGACCATACCATCCCACTCTTTCCACCAATCAAATATCGGCACAGGAGGCACTATGGCGAATACTCTCACTATAGACAAGTCCCGAGCGGCGGTGGTCATCATGGACTACCAGAATGACATCGTGGGCATGGTGCCACCGGAGCAGCAGGGGCCTCTGCTGCAGCGCGCCCGACAGGTCCTGGACCGGTCACGGCAGGCCGGGGTGCCCGTGTTCTATGTAGTAGTCCGCTTCCGTGGCGGCTACCCAGAGGTCAGCCCACGCAACAAGACCTTCAGCGGTATCAGTCAGTCCGGCAGGATGCGCGAGGGCACACCCGGGGCTGAGATACACTCCGGAGTAGCACCCCTGCCCGGGGAGGTGGTGGTGACCAAGCGCCGGGTGGGTGCATTCTCTACCACAGACCTATCCGCCCTGCTCCGGGCCAGGGACATTGACACGGTAGTGCTGATGGGTATAGTCACCAGCGGCTGTGTCCTGTCAACGGTGCGCTGGGCAGCGGATGCGGACTATTGTGTTGTGGTGCTTTCCGACGGCTGTGGTGACCGCGATGATGAAGTACACCATATGCTCATGGAGAAAATCTTCCCCGGGCAGGCCACGGTGGTCACTGCACAGGAGTTTGTCGACGCCCTGTGATACAGGTGGGCTTTAGATACCATCTGGGTCCCAACCACCACGGTACTCTACCTGAGGGGCTTCTCCACCCAAGCCCCCTCTACCTGAGAGGCGGGTGAAATACAGAAGCGGTCGTAGCAGCAACCCTATGGCACGAGGCCGGATCAGCCCTTATAATGGTGGTTTATGGAAAGAGGAATCCTGCTCCGAGCGGTCAGGGAGGCCGCCATCCTGTCATTATCCCTCATCCCTCTCGGAATCACCTACGGCCTCTTGGTGCGGGAGGCGGGCATCCACCCTCTGGTGGGGCTGCTGTTCTCCATGCTCCTTTTCACCGGCTCGGCACAACTAGTGGTAGTAAGCCTGATAATGGCGGGCGCCGGTTTCGTGGAAATGGCCTTGGCTACCCTGTTCATTAACCTAAGGTACATACTCATGGCAGGATACCTGTCGCCATATGTCCGCATGGCCCGGCGCCGCCTGCTGCCGCTATACGCCCTGGCCGTGTCTACCTGGACACCACCCCTCCTTTCCGGCTATATTACCCAGGGCAGACCCAGGCCACATGTATACCTTCTAGCCATAGCCGTTACCACCTGGCTGGGATGGATTGTGATCTCAGCCGTGGGACTGACGATTGCCACTCAGATGCCTCCCTCGCTGGATACTGCGGCCCGCTTTGCCTTCCCCGCCCTACTGATAGGGCTTGTCTTCTCCATGGTACGCCGTTTGGGGCAAGGGCTGAGCGCCATTCTTGTATCCGGCCTGTTCGCATTGACCCTGGTTACCGTGATGCCCGCCCAGTGGGCCATGATTCTGGGGGCCATGGCCGGCGGCGGCGCCGGAGCGATATGGGAATGGAAAGCCAGTTAATCTTTATCATAATATTCGTGGCCCTATCGGCCATGAACTACCTTATCCGCCTGCTGCCGCTGACGCTGCTCAGCCAGTGGACGCTACCCCAGAAAATACAGGTATGGCTGCGGCAGATACCCATGACAGTGCTTGCCGCCATCGTGTTTCAGCAACTCTTTGTTGAGGGTGAAAACCTCTCCTGGCGGTGGGATGATTACTGGCTGGTGGGTGCGCTGGCTGCAGTCATCATCATGGCCCTCACCCGAAACCTGTTCCTGGTGGCCTTCGGCGGCCCGGCGGTGGTGCTGGCGGCGGGATGGCTCTCACCTTTCTAAACTCTTGCGGCCCACCCCTTGAAGCCGCACTGCAATCGAGGATAAAATGGGGCAAACGCCCAACAGGCTGCTTGAAGCAGCGTGAAAGGAGCAGGTACAATGGATATTGAGAAGCGCTGGTCAAAATTTCAGCAGGCGCTGGGCTACAGCGCTGATGAGCTCAAGATGGTGGAAGACGCCAAAGGCTTCAGCCAAAACAAAATAATAGCCGAGGTGGTGTCATCACACGGCTGCATCGCCCAGCACAAGGTGGGCGACAAAATAGTGATGGACGCCAACGGAGTGCTCCTCCGCGACGAGTGCCCGGAGCGGATGTGCGTAAGTGCCATAGCACCCCTGAGCCATACCTTCACCGCCATCTGTGAGCGGCTAGCGGAGAACCTGGATCCCAATGGCATCTGCTTTAAACATGTAGGATGCACTGATTTAGGGCCGGAATGCGGCGGGTGGGGCAAGGTGATAATGAGGATTGAGGTGGTGCCCCTAGAGAGGCGCTAACCCTTCCCCTGTACCTATAACGCGGGCACGGGAAAACATCAGGCAGTGCCCAGGTGGGGGTTGCGATGAGCATGAGACTGGTCCAGGTAAATGCCACAGTGCGGATGGTTGCATCGGGCGGGGCGCTGTAAGCGCCATCAGCACTGGCCTTGGCGTACGCCGCCCCCGAAGTCACCCCCATACCCACAGATGAGGGTAGGGCAACGCTTCCGTAACCTGCCCGGCATTCCGGGACATGGACCGGACCCCGCTCCAATATACCTGTACAAGGGAAAATGTCTCTCGCCTCCCCCCGCAATGGGTCCAGCCCCTTGAAGGCGCTCAGTCCATCGCACGGGCGAGGGACGACCCGGACGCCCCACCTTCACCCACTGGATAGTATTCAATCTGCCCGTAGAAAGCCGCAGCCTACCCTAGGCTGCCTCCGGCGGGTGGCAATTGCCGACCATACCACACAGGGAAGGAACGACTCCGAGAAGGTGTGCTACGACGGCTCTTACTCACCCCTCGGCTCCACACACCACTACAGGTTCACCCTGTATGCCCTAGACATCACTCTTGACCTTGAACCGGGGGCCACCGTGGAGCGGATGTCGGATGCCATACGGGAACAAATCCTGGCCCGGGGACTTCTCACCGGCACTTCCCAGCAATAGCCATAGTTGCTGATTACCGAAGCTTGGGCTGATTGCCCTTCTTCTTTATGGGTGCCGGGCTAACAGTGCTACAAACTCCCAATTGGCATACCCCAAACACATCCTAAAGCACCTTTGCCTCTAAGATACTACAATGTAATGGTGTTGACCATTAAGAGACTTGTCCTGGGGCTGCTGACAGCTCTGCTTTTAGCACAGTCGTCGGCAGCGCCGTTTGCCGCCACCAGCTACCGGGGGCTGGCCCACCCATATGCCTTCTCCCTTGCTGGGTGGGAAGCCCGCGCCCTAGCGGCGGAGGCCTGGGAGCGCCTGGCCCACATCTTCTCCCCTTACCCAGCCGATGAGGCCGGGCTGGTACTATCGTATTTCAACTCCCCCGGGCAGAACTTCACCCCAGTGGAAGCCGCACTGGAAGCGGCGGTGGCCCGGGTGCTACATCAGGAGGGGGTGGGGGGCTTCCCCCCGGTGGCCTTCCGCTTTGGCTTCCCCCCCAAGCTGCTCATTATATCCCCCAGGGAGCGCATCGAGCGCATCAGGACGGTGCTGCTGCAACCCGACCTGGATATCGGGCGGGCGGAGGCATTGGAAGGGAGGGTGGAGGCCGCCAAAGGGGTATCCGCCTTGGTGGAGGGGCTGGGGGGCCTGGCCACCTACCCCAGCCTAGTACCCCCGGGGTACGGGCTGCGAGACACGGTAAACGCCATCGCCCACGAGTGGATGCACCACTACTTCTTCTTCCGTCCCCTAGGCCGGGCCTACGGCCGGGATTCCCAGATGACCACTCTTAACGAAACGGCTGCCAGCATAGCCGGTAACGAGGTTGCTGCCAGGGTGCTGCGCAGCTTTGGAGTGGAGCCGGTGAGACCTGTTGAGGACGATGAGACCCCATTTGACCGAGAGTTGCGGGCCATCCGCCGGGAAGTGGATCGCCTGCTCGGAGAGGGCAGGGTGGGAGAGGCTGAGGCCTTTATGGAAACATCTCAGCTGCGGCTGGCCGGTATGGGATATGGAATCCGGCGACTCAACCAGGCCTACTTCGCCTTCTACGGCACCTATGCCCTGAACCCCCAGTCCACCTCCCCCATCGGGGAGGAGTTAGAGCAGTTGCGACGAAGGGCAAGTTCTCTGGGGGAGTTCATCCGCCTGGTCGCTGGCGTATCTAGCTACCGGGAGCTACAGCACATGGCCTACTGAACCTCAATCTTGGTAGGGCCTTTTTTCTTGCCCCCCTGTTGCTCCTCGGTATCCAGCCGCCGCAGACCGGCATCCACCAAGGAGCGCAAGGTCATCAGGCCTTCTCTGGTAGTGCCTAGCAGATGGCGTCTGGTCTCCACGGGCAGCCTGCGCGGGGCACACAGCCGTATGACTATTTCCCCATCAGGGCTACGGTTTACCTCCAGTATTCTTTCCATCTCCACTTCCTTTAAACCGAATGATTAGCCGGTCCTCCTGAAAACGGGCCTCTTCCACATTTTTCCCCACCAGCGTACGTGGCAGTATCAAGTTGCGCCGGTAGGCACCCACCTGCACCACCAGTTCATCCCCATTTTGCATTATGCCAATAGATTCCCTTGAGGTGAAGGGCAGAGCGCTATCCAGGTAAAAGGCCCCGTCCCGCCGCTCCATGCGCTGGGCCTGCTCCCTATAAAAGACCTGGATAGGGTCATCCTCCCGATAAAGTATATCGGCCATTGGCGTAGCATTGGTATGCCCACCACCTCTTCCGGGAGAAGAGGTACGGTGCGAATAGGTACCGGAGCAAACCCCTCCCCTACGGCCTGCAGGTACTTGCTCTGGGCCGCTTTCCAGGACTGGAAATAACCATCGGATACCTCCGCATGGATGACGCGGCTGCACACCACCATATCAGTGGAGTAGCCATACAGACTCAGATATGTATGAGTCCGCTGCGCCTCTTTGATAACCATCTTCTCCGGGTTCACCACGAGGCGCACGCTCACTACATCCGGGTCAGCGAAGGTGGTTGAAAGCTCATCCAGATTGCGGAACAACTCCTGAGTGGACTCAAACACGCCGTCATCAGGAAAGGGCATATCCAGCAGGCGCTTGGCAAGCGGCCTCATTACCGTGGCCGCCCTGCGCTCCCAGGGAAGCACCTTGTCCATCCACCACCGGAGCATCTCCGAGAAGCTGAGCAGGCGCAAGGTCTCCCGTAGGCGCACAGTCCACAATGATGGCCTGGTACTCACCGGTCTCAAAGCATTTCTGAATATAGAGCAGATTAGCCGGTTCCTCCATTCCGGGTAAAATGGCAATCTCCTGTGCCACAGTACTATCCACGCCCCGCCACACCAGGATGGATGTCAGCCACGCCTGT
>JASLXN010000058.1 GCA_030740315.1 Dehalococcoidia bacterium
TCAACTTGCAGGAAAGGGATCTGGAAGGGCTGTGGCCCATATAGAACAGTACCCGGACTGGCTGAGGCTGCGTGCCCCTGAGGCCGGGGCGGTGGAGAGCATGGAGACCCTGACCGCCGGACTGGGCCTGCACACGGTGTGCCAGAGCGCCCTTTGTCCCAACCAGGGGGAGTGCTTCGCAAAAGGTACGGCCACCTTCCTGTTGCTTGGGGACATCTGTACTCGGGCTTGCGGCTTTTGCGCCGTTGAGTTCGGTAGTCCATCGCCGGTGGACCCCACAGAGCCGGAGCGTATCGTGGAAGCGGTGGGTCGCTTGGGGCTGAGGTACGTTGTGCTGACTTCTGTAACCAGGGACGACCTGCCCGACGGCGGCGCTGGACACTTCGCCTCCACCCTCAGGGCGCTGCACGAGTACAGCACCTCCCTCAAGGTAGAGGTGCTGGTTTCGGATTTCCAGGGCACTGAGAGTGCGCTGAAGACCGTGCTGACCGCCAGGCCCAGGGTGCTTGCTCACAACCTGGAAACGGTGCCCCGCCTGTATCCTACGGTGCGGCCCGACGCCAGCTTTTCAGGTTCTATACAGATGCTAAGGCGGGTCAGGGAGCTTGATTCCGGCGTGTTTACCAAGTCGGGGCTGATGCTGGGGCTAGGGGAGGAGAGAGAAGAGGTGTCGCAGACAATGGCATCGCTTCGGGGGGTGGGGTGTGACTTTCTCACGCTGGGGCAGTACCTCCGGCCCTCCCCGGCGCACCATCCAGTGGTGCGTTTTGTGACCCCTGCGGAGTTTGAAGAGTACCGCCGGATCGGACTGGGGATGGGGTTCCGGGGGGTAGCCTCCGGCCCGCTGGTACGCAGCTCGTTCCATGCTGCCAGCTTGGTGGAGGAAGAAAAGGACAGCCAGACCGCCTAAGACTTTGCTTCCACCCACCCGCCAGGTTAATTGTTCCTGGAGGCGAGGCCTTCAGTCCCTCGCTTGTGGCAGGGTTTGCCCTGCTCTTATTACATACCTTTGATTCGGCCACCAGGGGTCAATTCCGTGCACCCTTTATACCCTTCTCTTTGATGGCGGCCAGGAACTGCTGTACTACTGGGGTGTAGTGGGCGATGGTGTCTAGGTCACCGGCGTAGAGCATGCCAGCGCGCAGTCCCATCAGCTCCTCCATCCGGTTTATAGCTACCTTCTCTATGGCCAGCATGTCCTGGGGGGTCTTGGAAATGCGCAGAGCTAACTCAGTCACCTCCGCCTCCAGTTGGGACGGTGGTACCGCGCGGTTGGCCCAGCCGATGCGCTCCGCCTCCCGGCCGTCTATGCGGCTGCCGATGACGAACATAATCTCCTTGGCCCGCTTGGCCCCCACCTGCCAGGCGAACTCCGCCCCCAGGACACCGGCCCCCATAGGGCCTGCCTGGACATTGCCCACTACGGCATCCTCGGCCACTATGATGATATCGCAGGCCATGGCTAACTGTGTGGCCCCGGCTAGGCAGTAGCCGTGTACCTGGGCGATGAGGGGCTTGGGGAACTGCCTTATGCGCCACCAGCGCTCCTGGCTGAATACCATATGCTCTCGGTCGTGGTTGATGGAGGTTGTTGTGGCCACATCGGTTATGGTGCCCTCGGAGGCGTCGTATCCGGTGGAGAAGGCTCGCCCCGCCCCCTGCACCACCACCACTCTGACCTTGGGATCGGCCTCCGCCCGTTCAAACAGTGCCTCTTCAAATTCAGCCAACAAGTCCTGAGTTAGGGCGTTGAGCTTACCGGGCCGGTTGAGAGTAATGCGGGCAACCTTACCGTCTTTGTCATAGAGAATGTGCTGGTAGTTCATATCATCCCTCTCGGGCTACATCGTGATGTAGCCGCAGTACAGCCGTATGCCTGTGGGTGCTAAACCACCCCTGCCTTCCGGAGTCCCACTATTTCGGTACTCGTGTAGCCACAGATATTCTGGAGCACCTCATCGGTGTGTTGCCCCAGGGTGGGAGCGGCGAAGGGTGTTGCTGTAGGTGTCTTCTCCAGGCGGAACGGTGCTCCCACCATGGCCACGGTACCCAGGGAGGGGTGGGGGAACTCCCGAATATAGTTGTTCACCCGGGCCTGGGGGTCGCGGATAACATCGGGGACTGTGTTGACCGGGTCAAACATGAACTCCGGGTAGCCCTTAAGAACTTCCGTCCACTCACCGGTGGTCTTCCGAGAGAAGGCGGTGTCAAGGATTTCGATCAGCTCCTCGTGGTTCTTAGCTCTGCTCTTGGCGGAGAGGAAGCGGGGGTCGTGTTCCAGTTCGGTCATGTTCATGGCCTGGCAAAAGCGGGACCAGTACCTATCGGAGTCTAGCAGGCCTAGGGACATCCACTGGCCGTCGGCACACTTGTAGTAGCTGTAGAGCGGGTTGGTGGCCCTCTCCCGGTTGGAGCGGGACAGGTCTTTGTCCAGGAGCAGGTGCGTATTGACATGCATGGCCTGTAGCCACAGCGCGCTGCCCAGTAAGGATGTATCCACCCGCTGCCCCATGCCATGCCTTTCCCGGGCTACCAGGGCCGCCAGTATGCTATATGAAAGTATAGTGGCCCCAATTTGATCCACGATGGCCAGATTGGGGTAGTGTGGGGGCATGCCGGCTGGAGTAAAAGAGGAGATGATACCGGACCTGGCGGCCACCATGGGGTCAATGGTGGGACGGTTGGTGTCCTCCCCTTCTGGGCCGTAGCCCGTTGCCTGTGCGTAAATCAGCCGAGGGTTGTAGCTCCGCAGGGTCTCGTAGTCCACACCCAGCTTCTGTGCCACCTGTTGACGGATGTTGAGCACAAAGACATCCGAGTGCTCTACCAGCCGCCGCACCACCTCTCTGGCCTCGTCATTCTTGAGGTCAATGGTGATGCCCTTCTTGTTGTAGTTGTTGTTCTCGAAGTAGAAATTTCTACCCTCGCCCAACTCTGTGTGTAGGCCCATCCAGCCGGAGACCTGGCGGGAGAGGTCGCCCGCTCCCCGCTCCTCAATCTTGATGACCTCCGCTCCAAGGTCTCCCAGCATCACCGTAGATATCGGGCCTTGCTGGTACACTGTCCAGTCCAGGACTCTTATACCCTCTAAAGGTGCAGACATATTACCTCCTAGGTTAAGTTATCGTTCGTGTTGATAGTGCCTTCGGGGAAGCTTCAGGAATGCCCCGGCACCAGCGGCTATGAGTAGCAGAATGGCACCTGTGGAAAAGGCCGCCGAATAGGCCCCGGTGACATCAAAGATATATCCAGCCAGGAAGGAGCCGCTGGCACCGCCAAAGGTGCTGCCTGTCATAATCAGCCCGGTGAGGACGCCAACGGCCCTTAGGCCGAAAAGCTCCCCGGGTAGGGTCAACCAGTTGACTATGGCGCCGCCGTAGGCCACACCGAAGACTAGGGCGAACATATAGAACATCCAGGGGGACCGGGCCGTGGAGAGGAACAGCATGGCCACGCCACTAATCACGAGTAAGGTGACAAACATGCGCTTTCGGCCAATGCGGTCGGAAAGAGCACCCAGCCCCAGCCGGCCGATGCTGTTCCCCGCCCCGAACACTGCCATAAAAGCTGCGGCCGTTGCCGGGTTGATGCCTTGGTCAGTAGCGTAGGGTACCATATGTACATTAACTAGGGAAAATGAAAACACGGCGGCCAGGGCGGCAAAAAATATGGCCCAGAAGGCCATGGTTCTTAGGGCCTCACCCGCACTAGAGCCGGCCCGAGCGATTGAGTGGCTGGTATTCATGCTTGCAGCAGGTGACTCGGCGCAATCGATCCCATAGGGGAGCAGGCCCATCTCCCTGGGGGTGGAGCGCAGGAAGGTGCCGGCCAGAAAGACGGCTGTGCCCATCGCAAGCCCCAGCACCAGGTAGCTGTTGCGCCATCCCCACATGGAGATAAGCTGATTAGCGAGGGGAGGGAAAATCATCCCACCTATGCCCGTACCCACGCTGGTGATGCCCAAGGCTAGGCCCCGGCTCTTCTGGAACCAATGTATGACGGTGGTGGTGATGGGCGCAAAAGAGATGCCCATACCCAGCCCCACCACGCTGTAAAAGGCATAGAACTGCCACAGGGCATTGGTGGTAGAGAGGAGGGCGTAGGCCACCCCCGTCAGTATCCCGCTGGCCATTACCAACCGCCGTGCCCCGTAGCGGTCAGCCAGAGCTCCGGAGAAGGGCGCCAGCACTCCCATGGCGACGCTGGTCAGAGAGACCGCTCCGGCTACCATGGCCCGGCTCCAGCCTAACTCCGATGCGATGGGTTTGAAGAAGATGCCGAATGATGCGTACATCCCCGGCTCCAGAATCCACACCGCCAGCCCAGCACCCACTATTACCCAGCCATAGAAGAAACGGCCTTGTTTCAAAGTGGTTATCCTTTATGCCTTCTTGGGCAGACCAGGCGCCTATACCATTGACTTCTCATCCGCTTTTACTCTTCTCCCGTCAAGTCCGCCCTCGAGCCTTTCCTGTGGGTCGAGACTCATATCGTTGAGTGCCCTTATGAGGTATCTTCAACACAAAGACGGTAGTTCCTGCGGCTATGAGCAGCAACAGAGCGCCGGTGGAGAAGGCTACCGAGTAGCTGCCTGTGACATCAAAGATATATCCAGCCAAGAAGGAGCCGACCGCCCCACCGAGAGTGCCGCCGGTCATAATCGTCCCAGTGAGAGCGCCTACTGCCTTCAGGCCGAATAGCTCACCGGGGAGGGCCATCCAGTTGGTGTGGGCACCGCCGTGGGCCGTGCCTAAGACCAGGGCGAACAGGTAAAAAGTCCAGGCCTCCCGGGCACCGATGAGTGAAACCATGGCTATGCCGCTCACGGCCAGCACGGTTATTAACATACGCTTCCTGCCGGTGCGGTCGGAAAGGGCACCCAGCCCCAACCGGCCCAGGCTGTTCCCCAACCCTAGCATGGCCATGACGATGGCGGCTGTAGCCGGACTGATGCCCTGGTCAGTGGCGTAGGGTACCAGGTGCACATTGACTAGAGCAAAGGAGAAGACCGCTGCTGTGGAGCACAGGAACACGGTCCAGAAGGCGGTTTTACCCACGGCCTGGCGGAGCGAGTGTCCGGTGCTCAATAACAGGTTCTCCGTCACCACATGGCCCCCCGCTACTTCTGGCGGCACCTCCTTAACCCCGTAGGGCAGCAGCCCAACCTCTTCAGGACTTCTTCTCAGGAAAGTACCGACCGCAATCACACCGGCTCCCATGGCAATGCCCAGGAACAGGTATGTGCTGCGCCATCCCCACATGGATATAAGCTGATAGGTTATCGGGGGAAAGACTATCCCACCTATGCCGGCGCCCACGGTAGTTAATCCCAGAGCCAGCCCCCGGCTCTTCTCAAACCAGCCCGGTTAGCACTCCGCTAACCATCACCAGTCTCCGGGGGCCGTAACGGTCGGATAGCGCTCCAGAAAAAGGCGCTATCATACCTATCATAATCATGGCTAGGGAGCTGGCCCCTGCCACCATGGCCCGGCTCCAGCCCATCTCAGCCGACACAGGTTTGAAGAAGATGCCGAAGGAGACATACATTCCCGGCTCCAGAATCCACACCACCAGCCCTGCCCCCACTATTACCCAGCCGTAGAAGAGATGGCCTTGCTTCAAAGTGGTTCTCCGTTCGTCGGTTTGGCCCACGGGAGGGCTACACGGTCTCCAGTTGCGACATCTCCATGAAGGCCTCTACACGGGTGCGTAACTGCCCCACCGGGATGGTGGTGTCCACCTTCAGGCGGAGACTGGGGAGACCGTGTTCCTGAAAGAGGGTCTGCAAGGGAGCCATGTCGTACTCGTGAGGATCGCAGAACTTCTGTTTGATGAGGATAGCGCCCTTATTTCCACCCGGTCTCTATCAATCTCCCACAGGTGTTTGGCGTGCTGTTGCCGTAGCTCCTTGCCCAGACCGAAGGTCTCCAGTGGTTTGATTGGGAACTGCTGTACTGCCGCCATAGTTGCTCCTATAAATGTTGGGCAAGTCTCCAAGGGAAAAGGCCCCGGCTACTGCCACCTCAATTATCGAACTCCCGGAACACCACCACGCTGTTGGTGCCGCCGAAGCCGAAAGAGTTGGAAAGAGCCACCCTCACCTTGGCCCTACGCGCCTCGTTGGGCACATAGTCCAGGTCGCAGTCCGAGTCCGGGGTCTTCTGGTTAATGGTGGGGGGGATGAGTCCTTTGCTGATGGTGAGGGCCGTAAACACGGCCTCCAATGCCCCGCTGGCCGCAAAGGTATGGCCTAGCATGGACTTGGTGGAGCTCATGGTCAGCCTTTTGCTATGCTGTCCGAATACGGCCTTGACTGCCATGGTCTCTAGGGCGTCATTGTACTGGGTGGAGGTGCCGTGGGCGTTGATATAGTCCACGTCCTGTGGGGTGGTGCCGGCATCCTGTAGGGCCAGGTTCATACATCTGGCGGCGCCCTCCCCGCCGGGGGAGGGGGAGGTTAGGTGGTAGGCGTCACAGTTGGCGTTGAAACCAATGATTTCTGCGTATATCCTGGCGCCCCGTGCCAGCGCCGCGTTTAGCTCTTCAAGAACCACTGCCCCTGCCCCTTCCCCTGCAACCAGGCCGTCCCGGTCTTTATCAAAGGGCCGGCTGGCCTTCTCCGGCTCGTCGTTGCGAGTAGAGGCGGCCCCCATTACCGACAGGCCCTCGATAATGACTGGGATTATCCCGGCCTCGGAGCCACCGGCAATCATCGCATCCACATCACCGAGCTGGACGAGGCGAAAGGCTTCGCCCACGGAGTAGGTGCCGGTGGCACAGGCATTATTGGGGGCTAGGTTGGGACCACGAGCACCGAGCTCCATGGCAATTTGAGCCGCCCCCATGTTGCCCATGAACATGGGAACAAGGAAAGGGGAGACCTGCGAAACATCACCCTTAAGCCAGTGCTCGTGGCCCACTTGTAATGATTCTAACCCTCCCAGGATGGTGCCCATGCTGACCCCAATTTTGGTGCCATTGCTATGATTAATCTCCATCCCCGCATCCGCCACTGCCATCTGCGCTACCGCCATGGCAAATTGCTGGAAGCGGTCCGTCCTACGTGCTACCTTCCTGTTACCTATAAAGTCCTCGGCATGGAAGTCCTTAATCTCGGCGGCTATTTGAGTACGCATGCCGGATGGGTCAAAACGGGTGATGCGGGATACGCCGGACTTACCGGCGCAAAGAGCGTCCCAGGTCTTTTCCACCCCGGTACCAAGTGGAGTTGTCAGCCCCAAGCCGGTTATCACAACTCTCCGTTTCATATAGAGGCCCTCAATTTGGAGCTCAAAATTGCCTCCTTAACAAAAGCATCCTCAAGTTGTTTTCAAGGCTGGCTGTGCCTTCCTGTGTTGGGTGCCAAGGCCATTCAGCACTATATCAGCGACTGAGATGGCCAACTGCTCCACATCAGGCTCATGGGTGGAGGTGGAGGTGGTGAGAACGCGCTCCGAGATGATACCCAGCAGACAAAGGGAGGCCAGTTGCGGGTCAATGCTGCGGAGTTCGCCCCGGCCCATCCCTTCCTCCAGCACACCTGAGATTATGCCTAGGTTGGACTGCCGGCAGTCTACAAGCAGTTTGCGTGCGGTCCCGCCCAGGCTATACGCTTCGTGGAGGACGATACGCCAAAGCTTGCGCTCGCTTTCGACCAGGTGTAAATAGCCCTTTATTAGTGCCATGAGCTTATCCATGGCATTCGTTTGGCCCTCTAAAGCCAGCTTCAGGCCACGAAACAGATCCTCTTTCACCTCGCCAATTATATGGGCGAACAGCCGGTCTTTGCTAACAAAATGGTATAGCACCAGCCCCTTTGAAACGTTGGCTTCTCGGGCCACATCGTCTATGGATACGCCCAAGAACCCACGGTTAGCAAACAGCTTGCGGGCAGCTTTCACGATAGCCTGACGCCCCTCCGGGCCCACCCTTCGCCTCTGTGTTGCCCTGTGCAGCCCTTCCGTCACCTTATATCTTACTCGGCTCTCTTATTACTCGGCTCTCTTATGCGTTGACAGAAGACTGACCATACGGTCAATAGGATTCAAATTATGCGCTACAGAGGGCGGTGTGTCAAGCATAGGTTAGGGTGACGAGGATGGCTTGAGGTGTCCGGTTTTGACGCTGGATGCTTAGGTTTGATACAATGAGACCTTGCTGTGAATTCTACAGGAGGCATTGATGGCAAAGAAAAAAACAGTTGACCCGGCGACTATAGAGCTACTGGAGCTTGC
>JASLXN010000059.1 GCA_030740315.1 Dehalococcoidia bacterium
ACAGGAACACGATGTCAAACTGCGTCTTCAAGGCAGCCAGCTCGCAGATATGCACTGCCTGGACCGGCAGGTGGAGCTCTCCTTCCCGCATCCTAACCCGCAGCCCTTGGATTTTCATCGCCTCCACATGTGCCGGCCACTGGTCGATAAGGGCCACATCGTATTTGGCCTTGGTCAGGTCCGCCCCGATGCTGCCGCCAATGGCGCCGACGCCCAGGACGGCAAGTTTTTTGCTCATTCAGCCTCCTTCAATCAACGGGCAAACTACAGTTAAACCACGGGTGCCTGTCTGAGGCTGTTGTAATAAACAGCGCTACCCCAGTTACCCAGCGCTTTCTCCCTGATATGACTATGTACCAGATACCTCAGACAAACTAACTCTGTCCTGGCATTTCATCTTGGTCTCTTTCTTTTAGGACAAAGTTGTGACACAATGCCATTACGTATGCAAGCTAAATCTGCGGGGAATAGCGCTATTAGGATTGTCATAATATTCATGGCAGGCCATTTCGCACATCACCTCACCACCGCCATCCATCAGCCGCTTTTGCCTCAGATACGGGACTCCTTTGATCTGGACTATTTCCGAGCTGGGCTGATAGTCTCTGCTTTCGCCATTCCATACGGCTTTTCCCAGTTGCCCATGGGGTGGCTGGCGGACCGGTTGGGCCGGAGGCGGCTCCTGAGCTTTGGGATGATGGGGATTGGGCTGGTGGCCCTCGTCATCGGCCTGTCCACCAGCTACTGGCAACTTCTGGCGCTTCTGGCCCTGTTGGGACTGTTCGGCGGGGCTTACCATCCCTCGGCCGCCCCCCTCATCTCCGCGGCGGTGCCAAGCAACCGACTGGGCAGGGCATTGGGCGTTCACCTTATGGGAGGAAGCGCCAGCTTCTTCCTCACCCCTATCTTGGCCGTAACCATTTCCCTTGCGCTGGGGTGGCGTGGGCCTTTCGCTATTCTGGCAATACCCACCTTTCTTACCGGCGTGCTGTTTCTGAAGCTTCTCCGCTCACAGCCGGGTGCGGAGAGCGCTGCTCCACCAAAGAAAACCGAGAAGGGCGCCTTGGGAGACCTGGTACGGCGTTTGGGCCCACTGGTGGGTATCGGCATCCTGGCGCAGTCAATCACTATGAGCATTACAGGCTTCGCATTTACATTGTTCCTGGTTGACAAGCATGGCATGACACCTGCCTATGCTGGGTACTTCCTTGCCCTTATTTATGGGGCGGGCCTGGTGGGTGCGCCGTTGGGGGGGATTCTTTCCGACCGCCTGGGGCGCAAACCCATTATCCTGTTCTCCGTCCTGGCTACCGGCCCAATCATATACCTGTTCACCGTTGTGCCTTATGGCCTCGGACTTTTGGCTCTGGCTATCACGATGGGGTTGGTCATGTATATGCGGCAGCCAGTGCTGGAGTCTTTGGTAGTGCGGGGAGTCCCTGCACACCGCGCCTCCTCATTCCTGGGCATATACTACTTCGGCTCCATTGAATCCTCCAGTGTTATAGCCCCTTTGGTGGGCTGGATCATCGACAATCATGGGATAGACCGCGCCTTTACCCTGCTGGGGGCGGTGCTCTTCGCCAGCGCCTTGACGGTCACACTCATCCTGAGCCGGAGCAAGACAGGCAGCAGGGCCACCGAATAGGCCCTATATCCAAATTTAAGGAGCTGCGGTCTGCGTCGTGCCCGAGCCACCCTATCTGCGAACCGACAGGTATTTCAGAGCTGCCACGAGGTCCGGGGGGAGGGGGGAGTTGAACTCTACCTCTTCTTCTGTAGCCGGATGCCGTAGGCGCAGGTATGTAGCGTGCAGAAACTGCCGGGTCAGGTGCGGTGATCCTGCCCCATAAGTCCGGTCACCCATCACCGGGTAGCCTGCCGCGGAGAGGTGTACTCGTATCTGATGGGTTCGCCCTGTGACCGGGGTGATCTCCACCAGGGTGTAGCCATTCAGGTAGCGCTGCACGCGGTAACCGGTGCGGGCATCCCTGCCCCCTATTACCAGCGCCATGCGCTGCCGGTGGCGGGGATGGCGGGCGATGGGGCCTTCAATAGCGCCCTCCTCCGGCTTCATACGGCCCTTTACCAGCGCCAGGTAGCGTTTCGCTACCCGGTGGCCTTTTAGCTGGGCCATGATATGCTGCCTGGCAGGCTCGGTGCGGGCCACCACCAGCAGGCCGGAGGTATCCTTATCCAGGCGGTGGACTATACCGGGACGATTTGTGTCCAACGCTATGAGGTCCGGGTATCGGGCCAGTAGTGTGTTTACCAGGGTTCCCTGGGGGTGACCTGGGCCTGGGTGCACGGTGAGGCCGGCTGGCTTGTCCGCCACAATCAGATGTTCATCCTCGTACACCACCTGCAGGGGCACCGGCTCCGGGGCTGGCTGAAGGGTTGGGGGTTCCGGTTGGGACACCTCCACCCAGTCCCCGGGCTTCAACCGGTGTGCGGGGTGGGGCACCACCTTCCCGTTCACCGTCACACGGTCTGCATCTATCAGACGCTGCGCCTGGGAGCGGGGCAACCCCGCTGCCTCCACTATGAAGCGGTCCAGCCGTTCCCCACCCCTAGCGGCGACAAAGCTGTCCACAGTGCTATTTTCTGCGGAAGACCAAGGAGTACATCAGGGCAGCCGTCCCCACTACGATGATGGAGTCGGCTAGATTGAACACCGGCCACACTTGGAGGTCCACGAAGTCGGTAACATAGCCCATGCGAAGCCTGTCAATAAGGTTTCCCACTCCACCCCCCAGTAACGCCCCCAGCACCGGCCTCAGCAGCCACCCATCAAAATAGGACTGACGGTAGCTCAGGATCAGAGCCACCATGATGACCACAATAAGGCCGACAAGTACCAGGGGGTGTGCCGGTAGCCCGAACACCGCCCCCGGGTTGGCTAAATGGGTAAACCTCACCGGGCCCAGTATGGACACCGTGCTATCCATAGGAACGGAGGAGCGCACCCATTGCTTGGTGAGTTGGTCGGCGATTACGACCCCGATTGCGGGTGTGAAGAACGCTAGTTCCCGGTTCACGCGGAGGGACTCCCTCAGGTAAGTAAGTCCTTCAGCCTCTGGATAGCCTTAAGGGCCTGGTTCCACACCCTGTTGTGGGTGAAGACAAAAGCCTTCTCCACACTTTGGGGGAGTTCCTGAATCTCCGGTAGCTGGGGGTAGGCTGACTCCAACTCATGGAACCGCACATAGGCCAGGATATCACTGGCATGGACAGGGGAGATCCGCTCCCGCAGGAAAGTCGGAGAGTCCATCCAGCATAGGCCGATGCGGTTGCGGCGCAGCGCCTCTACCGCCGATGCTTGCAGCCAGCTATCGTGTCGGAACTCGGCTACAAGCGGCAAATCCCCTAGGCGCTCCCGGAACAGGAGCAGATAGTCCAGGTTTTCCCGGCTGAAGCTGAAGGTGATGGGGAACTGGGCCACGATACAGCCCAGCTTGCCACCGCTGCTAAGGGGCCGCAATGACTGCAGAAACTCCCGGAAGACTGTCTCGTTGTCCCGCTGCAGGTGGGTCATATCGTGGTGCGCCTTCACCGTGAACTGGAAACCTGGGCTGGATTTGCGCACCAAGGAGTCCATAAGCTGCGGGGCAGCGATGGTGTGGAAGGTAAAATCAAGCTCGCAGGCGTTGAATTCTCGGCTATAGTGGGACAGCCAGTCACGCTTGGGCATGTCCGGTGGATAGAAAGCGCCCACCCACTCCTGGTGGCTGTACCCGGATGTTCCTAAGTATATCACAATCTGACTGTAACAGACCGACTACCTAAAGGCAAGAGGCCGCTGGTGGGGTAAGCTGGTGGGGTAAAAGGGATGGCATTGGGATAACCAATGTCCTGTAACAATAGGGGGTTGACACCTTTGCTCCGAGGAATATAGAATCAAATGTCAATCTTGACATAACTGTGCGGGAGGCCTTGGGCCTCCCTAGGAGGAACCCAGTGGACAAGGTCTTTTCCACCCCTCAAGAGGCAGTCAAGGAGGTGCGGGACGGCTCGGTGGTAATCGTGGGCGGTTTCGGCGGCTCCGGCGTCCCCTATAACCTTATTGAGGCCCTTCTGGATCAGGGTGCCAAAGACCTCACCGTGATCAGCAATGACCCCATGGAGTGGTTCCCCTTCGCCGAGAAGGGACGGGCAAGGAAAGTCATATCTGGGTTCACCAACCACCCGGTGCGTGCAGAGATAACTGAACAGGTGGAGAAACTGGTGCGGGCGGGCAAGCTGGAGGCGGAGGCTGTGCCCCATGGCACGCTGGAGGAGCGGATAAGGGCCGGAGGGATGGGCATAGCCGCCTTCTATACCCTCACGGGGGTGGGGACTCCTGTGGAGGTAGGCAAGGAGAAGCGGGCCTTCAATGGCAAAGAATACCTGCTGGAGACTGCCCTCAAAGGGGATGTGGCGCTGGTAAAGGGCTTCCAGGCTGACCGCTTCGGCAATGTTGTCTGCCGGCTGGCCGCAGGGAACCGGAACATCGTGATGGCCTGCGCCGCCACGCTGACCATCGCCGAGGTGGAGGAGATAGCACCCCCAGGCTCTATTGACCCCAACCGGGTGGATATTCCGGGCATCTTCGTCAACCGGGTTGTCCAGGCATCCAAGGTGGTGCGCTGGCTGGTTCGGGGAGAGATGTAGGGGGTGTAAAATGAACCAGGGTCTCAGCCGGGAGCTTATCGCAGTCAGAATCGCCAGGGAATTCAAGGACGGGATGTATGTGAACCTAGGCTTCGGGATGCCCACCTTGGTCTGCAGCTTCCTGCCCCCAGACCAGGACATATTCCTCCACTCGGAGCAGGGCATACTGGGCTATGGGGGTATCCTGATGGACGAGTCCAAGTGGGATGTAGACCTCATCAATGCCTCCGGCCAGCCGGTGAGCCTAGTGCCTGGGGCCTGTTTCTGCGACCTGGCCACCTCCTTCGGCATGATCCGAGGGGGGCACCTGGATGTCAGCGTACTGGGTGCCTACCAGGTATCGGAGAAAGGAGACTTGGCCAACTGGAAACGGGGCGACCAGGTGGTGGGGGGCATAGGTGGGGCCATGGATCTGGCCATCGGGGCCAAGAGGGTCATCGTAGCCATGGAGCACGCCACAAACAAGGGAGAGCCCAAGATTGTCCACCAGTGCTCCTTCCCTCTCACGGCCGGAGGTGTGGTCAAGACCATAGTCACCAACCTGGCTTTTATAGATGTAACGCCATCGGGCCTGGTGCTCAGGGAGGTGGCTTCTGGAGTGACGGCAGAGGAGGTACAGGCGCTCACCGAGCCGAAACTCATCGTAAGCAACGAACTCCGAGAAATGGAGCTTTAGGAGGCTACCATGCAAAAGCGGCCCACTGTTTTTGACCTGAGCTTCGCACTGTCCAACAGCGACCCAGAGCCGATGCTCCAGCCCAAGATAACATACCAGAATCATCAGGATACGGCGAAAGGTTTCGGCGCCGCCTTCGGACTACAGCCCGAGGACTTCCCGGGTAGCAACTTCGCCGGGGTGGAGACCGTAACCCTGAGCACCCACTCCGGGACCCATGTAGATGCCCCTTGGCACTATGGTCCCTGGTCCGGCGGTAGGCCTTCCCGCACAATAGACCAGATGCCCCTGGAGTGGTTCTTTAGCGATGGTGTGGTGTTGGACTTCACCCACAAGGGGGCCGGTGAGGCCGTCAACCCCCGGGAAATGGAGCAGGCCCTAGGGAAAATCGGCTACAGCATCAAGCCCTACGATATCGTACTGTTGCGTACCGATACCTACAAGCACTTTGGAGAGCCGGGGTACGATGAACTCCACTGTGGGGTGACCCCGGAGGCTACCCACTGGCTGATAGACCGGGGGATAAAGGTGATGGGCATAGATGCCTGGGGGTGGGACCCTCCCTTCACCATGATGGCTGACCAGGTGAAGCAGGGCCATAAAGATGTGCTGTGGGCGGCCCACTTCGTGGGCAAGGAGAAAGAGTACTGCCACATAGAGAAGCTGGCCAACCTGGACAAGCTGCCCCGGCCCTCCGGCTTCAAGGTGGCCGTGTTCCCGGTGAAGATTGAGAGGGCCAGCGCCGGCTGGGTGCGGGCGGTGGCCATATTTGAGTAGGGGGCGTAAGACCCGTAGCAAGGTTCCCTAACTGCCGTCCTCAGACGGAGGTCATGCCGCCGCTGATGTTTATGGTAGCGCCCGTGATATAGGCCGCCTGGTCCGAGCACAGAAATACCACTGGATACGCCTGCTCCTCCGGCTCACATAAACGCCCCATGGGGATGTGTTTTGCCCTGTCTGCGGTCATCTCCGGGGTATAAATCTTAGCTATTCTCTCGCTCAAGGTAAGCCCGGGAGCGGTGGCGTTGACGGTAACGCCGTGTGGCGCCACCTCCGCAGCCACATGCCGGGTGAAGCCCAGCATACCCGCCTTGGCCGCCGCATAGATGGCGGAGGTCAGATAGGTAACCGTCAGGCCAGCCCCGGATGAGATATTGACCACCCTCCCCCATTTCCTCTCCACCATGCCGGGCAGGGCCAGGCGGGTGAGCAGAAATGCACTGCGGAGGTTGATGTTCATCAAATCGTCCCAGTCGGCCACGGAGTACTCGGATACCAGTGCGGGGCGAGGGAAACCCCCGGCGCAGTTCACCAGTATGTCAACTTTTCCCAGGCGGGCTGCCGCGTCTTTATAGGCCACATCCACCTCCTCGGGGCTGGAGACCTCGCAGCGGGCGAAGAAAGAGCTGGTCCCCATCTCCCGTAGCTTCGCCTCCACAGCGCTGCCTCTATCCATATCTCGGCCTATCGCCGCCACATCCACCCCCTCCCCAGCCAGCAGGGTGGCGATGCTCTTGCCTATCCCGGCAGTGGCACCGCTGACCACGGCTTTTTTGCCTTTAAGCTCCGAGTATAAGCCCATGTTACCTCTCCTTATGTCCTGTTATATTCGCACATTATTTAACCTGCATCGTCCTTCCCACCCACCAGCCCGAGGGTTATATTTTGGGGGGCTTCGTCGTGGGGGCCTTGTGGAGCTCAGCCGTTCGGCTGAGCTCCACAAGGCCCCCCTTGGAGTTTGCGGAAGCATCCCCCAGATGCTGTGGACAGGGGGGAAAGATGGCACCGGCTTAGCAACTCTGTCTATCTGCACGTGAGGCCGCCATCTACCATGAGGCAGGCGCCATTGCAGTAGGATGCATCGTCGGAGGCCAGGAAGAGCACGGCGTTGGCTATCTCCTCGGGCGTGCCGGAACGGCCCAGCGGGACCGAGTCCCGTACGATTGCTTGCCTTTCCTCATACGCCTTCTCATCCCCAGCCACCCTAAGACGCACCAAGGCCGAGTCTATCAGCCCGGGGACCACGCAGTTCACCCTGATATTCTCACGGCCGTAGTCGTAGGCCATATCCTGGCTAAGCTTGATTACGGCAGCCTTTGCGGCGTTGTAGGCCCACATTGTATCGTGTAGGTAGGCGGCCACCGAGGCGTTGTTGATGATAACTCCACTCCCTGTCCTGCGCATCTGTGGAATTACATACTTGGAAACCAGGAAGATGCTCTTCAAGCAGAGGTCAATGGTCCTGTCCCACGGCTCTTCGGGGGTGGTTACGACATCCGAGCCCCAGCCGCCGCCCACATTGTTGAACAGGACATCTATCTGACCATGGGCGGACACCACCGCCTCCACCATCCGTCGGACATCCGCATCCTTGAGCACATTGGCCTCCAGTGGCATAGCCTCGCCGCCCTCATCCCGTATCATATTCACCGTCTCTACGGCGGACTCCATCTTGCGGTCAACCACCACCACCCGGGCACCCTCGCGGGCGAATTGGATGGCGCTGGCCCGGCCGTTGCTCATGGAAGGGCCTATGGAGCCGCCCCCGGACACCAGGACTACTTTGTTGGTGAATCTTATTTTATCCTCCTTCCCGCAGAGGGCTGTTGGGCTATATTACCACGGGGTCCGGCCGGACGGGGAATCCTGCTCCGGCTGTACTATCTTTCATTCTTTGTCACCTGTCTCGTGACCCGGGCCTGTCGGCTGCTGGCCCAAACACATTGGGGGGTTTGGGGGCAATGAGATGGACCCCAAAAACTGGACAGGTAGTTAAGAAGCTAAGAGCGGGTTCTGCTCCCT
>JASLXN010000005.1:0-3558 GCA_030740315.1 Dehalococcoidia bacterium
CCTCCGCTTTGATTGCTACTCCACTTTATCCGGTGCAGTAGAATAGTGTCAGCATTCGCCAGTTGCCGGCTAATACAAAGGAGGCCTAGATGGATTTAGTGAAGATTGAACTGAGCGAGAAGGAGATGCCAACCCGGTGGTACAATGTGACGCCGGATATGCCGGTGCCCATGTCACCACCTTTACACCCGGGCACATTGCAACCCGTGGGTCCGGATGATCTGGCACCCCTGTTCCCCATGTCCCTGATTATGCAGGAGGTAAGCCAGGACCGCTACATAGATATACCCGAAGAGCTACAGCAGATTTTCCGGATGTGGCGTCCCTCCCCCCTCTTCCGCGCGCACCGCCTGGAGAAAGCCCTGGATACCCCCGCCAAAATATACTACAAGTACGAGGGAGGAAGCCCGGCGGGGAGCCACAAGCTCAACACAGCGGTGGCCCAGGCTTTCTATAACAAGCAGGAGGGTATAGCAAGACTGACCACTGAGACGGGCGCCGGTCAATGGGGCTCAGCCCTGGCCCTGGGCTGCCAGTTCTTCGGCCTAGAGCTGAAGGTCTACATGGTTAAGGTAAGCTATCACCAGAAGCCCTACCGCAGAATATTAATGGAGACCTGGGGTGCCGGGGTCGTGGCCAGCCCCAGCCAGGATACCAACGCCGGCAGGCAGGTGCTGGCCCAGGACGCTGAGAACCCCGGCAGCCTGGGGACTGCCATCAGCGAAGCCGTTGAGGATGCCGCCACCCATGAGGATACCCACTACTCCCTGGGCAGCGTGCTCAACCATGTCCTGCTCCACCAGACGGTAATAGGACAGGAAGCCAGGCTCCAGATGGAGAAGGCTGGGGACTACCCGGACATCATAGTGGGCTGTATCGGCGGCGGCAGCAACTTCGCTGGGCTTCTACTGCCCTTCATACCCGATAAGGTCAGCGGGAAGAATGTGCGTATCATCTGCGCCGAACCCGAGGCGTGCCCCAGCCTGACCAAGGGTCTCTACCGCTACGACTTCGGGGATACGGTGGGGCTCACCCCGCTGCTCAAGATGTACACGCTGGGGCACACCTTCACGCCGCCCCGCATCCACGCCGGGGGGTTACGCTACCACGGTATGGCCCCCATTATCTGTCACCTCTACGACCAGAAGTTGATAGAGGCCACCGCCGTACACCAGAATGCCACCTTTGAAGCAGCGGTCAGCTTCGCCCGTAGCGAGGGCATCGTCCCGGCCCCGGAGCCGGCGCACGCCCTGAGGGTGGCCATGGACGAGGCCCTGAAATGCCGGGAGTCCGGCGAGAAGAAGACCATCCTGGTGGGGCTGAGCGGCCACGGCCACTTCGACCTGGGGGCGTACGAGGAGTACCTGTCCGGCAACCTGCCTGACTACTCTTACCCCTGGGAGCTGGTGGAGGAGGCCCTGACCCATGTGCCCCAGGTACCGGAGAAGTAGCCCTCTCTCCCACCCGGGCTACCGACGTTTTGGCCAAAGGAATAGATGGACGATAAAGTACTGGTTGCTGGGGCGACAGGGTATCTGGGGAGATTTGTAGCGCAGGAATTCAAGAAGCGCGGCTACTGGGTTCGGGCACTAGCCCGAAACCCGAAGAAACTTGAGCACACTGGCCCGTTCTTGGAGCCAGCGACAAGGGAGCATGTAGATGAAACCTTTGTCGGAGAGGTGACAAGACCGGAAACATTGCACGGGCTGTGTGACAACATCGATATTGTGTTCTCCTCTTTCGGCAGAACCAGGCAGAAGGACAAAGCCACTTTCAGAGGAGTGGACTCCCAAGGATACCGCCTCGGCTTGTTGGATACGCCGTAAAACTGGTAAGGCCATTTAGCAGGAATGTGTCTGACCTGGCTGCTTTCTTTTTGGCTGCTGGACAAAACGATATTGTCGCTCCAGCTACGGACACGCACACATTGAGAAGCTACTATCAGGAATTAGCGCCCCAAATGCTGGAAGAGAAGCGCACTGCCAGATAGGTAACCTTAGTGTACTATCCGATGGGCCAACTACGCATTTGCACTCCGGCGGCGGGAATACCATAGAGGCAGGGTGTGTCCCAAAGCAGGGGTTGGGGAGGGGGGCATGGGCTGCAGCGCCCCCAGGGGATAGAACAGGGCGGCTGACCACCGCCCGGCCTCTAGGGTTGACGGGCTGGCATAGGGGGACTTATTATGGGTGGCGGATAACCTTGTAGATTACCACAAGGAGGCGATATGGCCACCCCTCTGGAGGGAGTTCGGGTCCTGGAGCTTACCAGGGTAGCCCCCGGCACCTATGCCACCATGATGCTGGCCGATATGGGGGCCGAGGTTATCCGAATTGAGACGCCTCCCGAGCCGGGCAAAATTGCGGCACCCGGAATATCCCCCGGCAAGAAGGACTTGCGGCAGGCCGTCTTCAACCATACCAACCGCAACAAACAGAGCATTGCCCTGAATATGAAGGCCGCAGAAGGCCAGCGTGTCTTCCAGGAGATGGCCAAGAACGCAGATGTGGTGGTGGAGGGCTTCAGGCCCGGGGTGATGAAGAGGCTGGGCGGGGACTACGAAACCATCAGCAAGCTCAACCCCCGTGTCATTTATTGCTCCATGAGCGGTTACGGACCTTCCGGCCCCTATAAGGACCTGGCCGGCCATGACATCAACTACCTGTCCTTCGGCGGGGTGCTGAACCTCATTGGCGAGGCTGACCGCCCGCCGTCCGTCCCGCTGAACATCGTCGCTGACTATGCCTCCGCTACCATGCACACGGTTATCGGCATCCTGCTGGCCCTCATGGCCCGGGACAGGACGGGGCGAGGGCAGGAGGTGGATGTGTCCTATATGGACGGGGTTATCGCCCTCTTGGCGGCCACCCCTAACTTCCCACCCTTCTTCCGGGACGGCAAACAGGCGCAACGGGGTCTCAATGCCCTGGGCGGGGCCTACCCCTACTACGGTGTTTTCGAGTGCCAGGACGGCAAGTATATCACCCTGGGCTGTATGGAGCCCCATTTCTGGGAGCGTACCTGTAAGGCCCTGGGCCGGGAGGACCTGGCCTCCATACACTTCGTACCTCAACACTTCGTGGACCCGCCGGACGCCAAGTCCCTGGAGGTGGCAGAGTGGCTCCGCGGGGTGTTCAAGACCAAGCCCCGAGATGAGTGGTTCGATTTCTTTCTCCCCCACGATATATGCATAGGCAAGGTATACGCCCTGGATGAGGTGTTCCAGGACCCACAGGTGAGGCACCGGGAGATGTACCTGGAGGTGGAGCACCCCACGGTGGGCAAGGTGCCCATGGTAGGCGTGCCCATCAAGCTTTCGGACACTCCGGGCCGTATCAAGAGCCTGGGGCCGTACCTGGGGGAGCATACCGAAGGCATACTATCCGGACTGGGCTATGACGCCCAGGCTATAGCCAATCTGAAACAGCAAGGGGTGGTGGTTTAACCGCCCAGACAGGAGGGGGAATGGCGACCAAGGCTTATATCCTTATTGAGGCTTCCGTGGGCAAGACACGGGATGTGGTGGCTGCCCTCAAGGCTCTTGATGGGGTCAAGTCT
>JASLXN010000005.1:3568-25403 GCA_030740315.1 Dehalococcoidia bacterium
CAAGTCTGTTGATCCGGTGACCGGACCGTATGATGTTATCCTCACAGTGGAGGGGAAGGACCTCAACACCGTGGGGGAGTTGGTCACCGGCAAGATTCACCCGATAGCTGGTGTAACCCGCACGGTTACCTGCCTGGCGATATAAAGAGCGGTGCGTCAGCAAGTAGTTTATGGTGGGCCGTTGCCCAACGGCCGCCTGTGAAAAAGTAGGGGTATGGACTTCAGGCTGTCAGTTGGGGAGGAGACCTTCCGTGGGGAAGTGCGCGATATGCTCACCCAAGAGCTCCCCCCCGGTTACCGGGGCCCTATCTGGATGGACGGTTTCTTTGAGACCGATGATATGTGGACTCTCAACAAAGAATTCGCCCGCAAGCTTGGGGAGCGGGGCTGGTTATCCCTGTCCTGGCCCAAAGAGTACGGGGGGCAGGGTACTGTAGACCTCCGCCCGCTTATCCTATGGAGTGAAGTGTACTACCAGCGGGCACCGGGGCTGGACATGTTCGGGGTCAAGATGCTCTCCCCCGTTCTGCTGGCCTTTGGCACCCAGGAACAGAAGCAGCGCCACCTGCCTCCTATCGCCCGGGGGGAGATCTTCTGGTGCCAGGGTTACAGCGAGCCCAACGCCGGCTCGGACCTGGCCGGGGCACAGACTAGGGCGGAGGAGACCCTGGACTCCTTCATCATCAATGGGCAAAAAATTTGGACCTCCGGGGCGCACCGCGCCGACTGGATTTTCGTCCTCTGCCGCACGGATCCACAGGCGGGCAAGCACGGGGGCCTCAGCCTTATCCTGGTGGACATGAGGACACCGGGAATCACCGTGAATCCTCTGGTCAATGTGCTTGGTGCCAGCTCTTTTAACGAGATTTTCTTTGACAATGTAAAGGTCCCCAAAGAGAACCTTATTGGGGGCGAGGGGGGCAAGAACCGCGGATGGCAGATGGCCACCGCCCTGCTCAACTATGAGCGCAGCGGCGTGGAGCGTGTGGCTTTGGCCAGCCGGTTCGTGGCCGAACTGGTGGAATATGTCCGGAACTCACAGCGGCCTCTGGACTCTGAGATGCGCCTGCGGCTGGCCGAGGCGGCGGTGGAGGTGGAGGCGAGTCGGCTACTGGCCTACCGCATAGGCTGGATGCACAACCAGGGCCTCCAGCCTCAGGGCGAGGCTTCTATTTCCAAGGTGTTCCTCTCCGAGTTGCTGCAGAAGCTGGCCAACCTGGGCTGCCAGGTCTTGGGGCTAAATGCCCAGATGGAGGGGGATACGGCCCCCCTGGGCGGTGGACCCCAGCACCTGTACCTCTCCACCTTGGGGAGCACCATTGCCGCTGGCACCTCCGAGGTCCAGCGCATGCTCATCGCCCACCGGGGTCTCGGACTGCCCCGGGGTTAGGAGACTCTATGGAGTTCAAGTTCACTGAAACCCAGGACAAGTTGCGGGCAGAGGTGCGCAGCTTCCTGGAAGAGGAGCTAAAGCATGGCAGCTTTGAGCCCTCAAATGATGCCTGGATAGATGGGTATAGCAAGGAGTTCTCCAGAAAGGTGGGGGCCAAGGGCTGGATAGGCACCATTTGGCCCAAGGGGTATGGGGGCAAGGAGTGGAGCTTCGTAGACCGCCTCATCATAACCGAGGAGTTGTTACGTTTCGGCGCTCCGGTGGCCTACCACTGGATGAGCGACCGCCAGTGCGGCCCTTGCGTAATAGCTTATGGCTCGGATGAGCAGCGTAAAGACATCCTGCCCCGCATCATCAAGGGAGAAGTATCGTTTGCCCTGGGCATGAGCGAGCCGGACTCCGGCTCTGACCTGGCTTCCCTGCAGACCCGCGCGGTGGAGACGGAGGACGCATTCATCATCAACGGGCAGAAGATTTGGACCTCCGGTGCCCACGAAGCCGATTACATCTACCTGGTCGCCCGCACCGACCCGGATGTGCCCAAGCACAAAGGAATAAGCGAGTTCATAGTAGACCTAAAGCTACCCGGTATTACGGTTAAACCAATTGTTGATATGATGAACTCCCATCACTTCAACGAGGTCTATTTTGACAGTGTCAGGGTACCCAAGTCCGCCCTGGTGGGGGAACGCAACCGGGGCTGGTACCAGATAGCCGTGCAGTTGGACTATGAGCGCAGTGGCCTGGAACGCATAATGAGCCCCTACCCGATGTTCCATATGATGCTGGACCTCGCACGGCAGGAGCCGGTTCTTTACAACAACCCGGAGGTGCGCCACAAGCTTACTGACCTAGTAGTGAAGTTTGAGGTGGGCCGGCTGCTCATTTACCGGGTGGCATGGACGCTTAGCCAGGGGCGGGTGCCAAACTTCGAATCGGCCATGGCCAAGATCTACGGCACCGCCTTTGAGCAGCACCTGTCCCATATGGCCACCCAGGTGCTGGGCCTTTCCGGACAGCTTATGGAGGACTCTAGGTGGGCGCCTTTGCGGGGGCTGGCCAGCCGTAGCTACCTGTTTTGTGCGGGGGCCACCCTGCGTGGCGGCACTTCGGAAATCCTGCGAAATATCGTGGCGCTGAGGGGCCTGGGCCTGCCTTCCCAGTAAGGCAAGGAAAGGAGATAGAGTATGGACTTTCGCTTTACTCCGGAAGAAGAGGCCTTCCGGCAGGAGGTCCGAGATTATATAACGAATGTGCTGCCACCTGACTGGCCAGCCCTTGACCCCATAGATATATCGCCGGAGATAAACGACTTTGTGCGCCAGCAGATGAAAGTTGTAGGCGCTAAGGGATGGCTGTCTCTCTCCTGGCCTAAGGAGCACGGGGGGCGGGAAGACCCCATGCTGGACACCATTCTGCAGGACGAGCTGGCATACTACCGGCTGCCGGTGCGGGATGTGCAGGGGGTGGGGAATGTGGCACCTACCCTCATCCACTTCGGCAACGATGAGCAACGTAAGCATCACCTACCCACCATAGCCAAGGGGGAGATACTGTGGTGCCAGGGATACAGCGAGCCAGGGGCCGGCTCTGACCTGGCCGGGCTGTCCTTAAGGGCTGTACCCGAGGACGACCACTTCACAGTCAATGGCCAGAAGACCTGGACATCTTTTGCCCACCAGGCGGACTGGGTATACTTCCTGGCCCGGAGCAACCCAGACGCCCCGCGCCACCAGGGCATCACCTTTTTGCTAGCGGACATGAGGACACCGGGAATAAGCGTAAATCCCATAATAGATATAACGGGCAACCATACCCTGAACGAGACTTTCTACGATAATGTAAAAGTGCCCCGGGAAAACATGGTGGGGGAGCTGAACCGGGGGTGGTATGTCGCGGTGGGGCTGCTGGAGTTTGAGCGCTCGGGGGCCAGCTATTTGGGGGCCTCCCGCAGGCTGCTGGAGGACCTAGTTGGGTATGCCGCAGATGTGGGGCTGCGCCATCCCCTGCTGCGCAAGCGCTTGGCAGACGCCGCTGTGGAGTTGGAGGTGGCCCGCTGGCTGAGCTACCGCACCGCTTGGATGCATCAGCACCAGATGGGCTACAGCCTAGAGCCACCCATGGCCAAGGTGTTCATGACGCAGCGGGCTGGCCATCTGGGGATGGAGGTCCTGGGGCTGCATGGTCAGCTTGAGCGGGGTTCGCCCTGCGTACCACTTCAAGGCTCGGTGGCCTTCCTCACTCAGCTTGCCCTGAGGGAGACCATTCTGGCTGGCACATCGGAGATTCAGCGTATGCTTATCGCTACACGGGGACTCGGGCTGCCCCGGTAACAATCAAGCCAATCAATAAAGGAGGATAAAGGATGGACCTGAGCCTGAGCGAAGACCAAGAAATGCTGCGCAAGATGGCTAGGGATTTCCTGGCCAACGAGTGTCCTAAGACCTTGGTGCGGGAGATGGAGGAGGACGAGAAGGGCTACAGCCCTGAGTTGTGGGCCAAAATGGCAGAGCAGGGGTGGACAGGGCTTCCCTTCCCTGAGAAGTATGGTGGTGTGGGGTATTCATTCCTGGACCTAGCGGTGCTGTTGGAGGAAATGGGACGGGCCTGCCTGCCCGGCCCCTACTTCTCTACAGTTGTGCTGGCCGGAGGCGCAATCATGGAGGCCGGCTCCGAGGAGCAGAAACAGAAGCTCCTAGGGGAAATCTCTGAGGGAAAGCTTATCGCTACCCTAGCCCTCACCGAACCCAGTGCCAGCTATAAGGCCAATGATATTCAGGTAACCGCCGCCGCCGAGGGGGGCGGACATGTCATCAACGGCACCAAGCTCTTTGTCCCCGATGCCAATGTGGCCGATGTTATGGTGGTGGTGGCCCGAACCGGTGGACAGGGCGCAGAGGGCCTGACCCTGTTCCTGGTGGATCCCAAGGCCTCAGGCGTGAGCATTACTCAGCTCAAGACCATCGCCTCGGACAAGCTGTGCGAGGTGACATTTGATAAGGTGAAGGTGGGCCAAGATGCCGTGCTGGGCGAGGTGGGCAAGGGCTGGCCGATGGTGGAGACCGTGCTGCAAAAGGCAGCGGTAGCCAAGTGTGCCGAAATGGTGGGCGGAGCCCAGCAGGTGCTGGAGATGACCGTTAACTACTCCAAGGAGCGGGTACAGTTCGGCCGGCCCATCGGCTCATTCCAGGCTATTCAACACCACTGCGCCAATATGGCCATAGATGTTGACGGCAGCCGATTCATCTCCTACCAGGCCGCCTGGATGCTGAGCGAGGGTATGCCCTCCACCAAAGAGGTAGCCATGGCCAAGTCGTGGACCAGCGATGCCTACCGCCGCCTGACAGCACTGGGACACCAGGTGCACGGCGGTATCGGTTTTACCAAGGACCACGATATGCAGCTATACTATCGCCGAGCAAAGGCAGCCGAGGTCACCTTCGGCGACGGCGATTTCCACCGGGATGTGGTAGCCTCGGAAATAGGCCTGCCTGACCCGGCCTGAAAGTCTGCTCGGGCCGGGAATACCAAATAGGGGGCTGCCATTAGCGCCAAGCAGGGCAGGCCGGGGGCTATTCTACGGAATATGGCGGTAAAGCTAAGCCCCCAGGCCCCCGGACACAGGAGGCAGCCATGCTGGTACTCAAATCTGCCCTGCTGTTCCTCGTGGCTGGCCTCTTTGAGGTTGGCGGCGGCTATCTTATGTGGCTATGGCTCAGGGAGCACAAGGCTTTCCTCGTGGGGCTCACCGGGGCCTTGGTGCTTGCCCTCTACGGAGTGGTGCCCACCTTCCAGCCAGCCCACTTCGGTAGGGTATATGCGGCATACGGAGGTGTTTTCATAGTGCTGTCGCTCTTCTGGGGCTGGGGCATAGACAAGCGGAGACCCGATACCTTTGACATGCTGGGGGGACTGCTGGCCCTGACAGGGGTAGCCGTTATCATGTGGTGGCCCCGGGGTTAGGCCCGTTCCATGTGTCTTCGGAAAGACCCGAAAGGTGAAATGCAGTGAACAGTCCCAAGGACTACTACGCCGTTTTAGGCATTGACAACAAGGCCTCCCAAAAGGAGATAAAGCAGGCCTACCGTGAGCTGGCCCGGCGCTCTCATCCAGATGCAGATTCCAGGGACTAGGATGCCGAAACTCGCTTCAAGGAGATTAACGAGGCCGGCGAGACCCAGTTCGAGCCTTAGAGACGTCGTCGCTACAACCAGGTACAGCAGGGAGGCGCCTTGTTGGGCCTCCAGAGCGGGGCTGAGCTATGCATGAGGACAAGGTAGCCCGCCGTCTCGCGGAGAGACGGGTGGGTGTGTCGGCCCTCCTGTCCCACGGGTTCTACGTGTACTTCTGGTTCTATCTATCCTGGCAGCATCTGAAAGAGGAGACGGGGCGGGAATACTATCCGCTCTACCATGCCTTGGGCATGCTGGTGCCCGGCCTTAATCTCTACATCGCCTATGTCCACCTGAAGGCCATACGGGAGCTTCTGGTGACCTCCGGCGTGGAGACCTCATTGAGCCCAGTGCGCGGTGTCATAATCATGGGGGCGCTCATGGTGGCGGAGATACAGGCACTGTTCGGGGTTGGCCCCATCAGCCTAGGGAAGGCCCTGCTAATTGACCTGCTGGGCATAGCCGTAGTAGCCTACATTATGATGTGGGGCCAGTCCGCCCTCAACCACTACTGGGTGCATAAATACGGGAACGGGCTGGTGGAGGAGGTGCCGATTGCCCGTGGGGAGGCCCTGATAGTGCTGATAGGGTTGATGTGGTGGGCACTATATCTGTTCAGATAAGACTGGCGCTCTACCTGCTGGGCAACCTGTGAACCCCGTCCAACTCCCTGCTGGGACTGCTGTTAGCGGTGGGGCTGATGTGAGGGTGGCCCCGGTATGATAAGAAAGCACAGGATGCGGGTGTTCGCCACGAAGTAACGGGTTCCGCAAGGCGGGTAGTCTTTCGGGCAGAATGACACTTATAACCTTTGTCACTCTGTCCCAACCAAGTATCGGACTCTCCGAAGGAGTCTGGAGTCTGTGACCGATGTTTTACTCAAGGAGCGTAGCGAATGGTTTCGTTTTGCAAGACGGGCTAACGCTTATTTCTATGAGCAGGTACTCATGCCACGGAGATGCCTAGCTTGAGATTGGGGAAGATGTCCAGGTCCGGACCGTCCCGGTGGCCCCTCTGCAACATGAAGTAGCCGCAGGCGGCCACCATGGCCGCGTTATCGGTGCATAGGGCAGGGGAGGGAAAGAGCACCGGCACCGGAGATGCGGCGGTCACCGCCTGCCTCAGGCGGCGGTTGGCGGCGACTCCCCCCGCCACCAATATGGCTTGAACCTTGTGCTGGGCCGCCGCTTGGGTTGCTTTTACCGCCAGCACCTCCACCACAGCCTCCTGGAAGCTGGCAGCAAGGTCGTCCGGCTCTCCTCCCACCTGGTTCACATAGCGCCACAAGGCGGTCTTGAGTCCGGAGAAGCTGAAGTCCTTGCTGCCGGAGAGCCACGCCCGGGGCAGGAGGTGGCAGGGTTGCCCCCTGCGTGCGGCACGGTCGATAGCCGGGCCGCCTGGGTATCCCAGACCCAGCAGGCGCGCCGCCTTGTCAAATGCCTCTCCGGCGGCGTCGTCCCTTGTGCGGCCCAGGGACTGGAACCGCCCGCTGCCGTGCATGACGGCCAATTCCGTGTGGCCCCCGGAGACCAGCAGGCACAGCAGAGGGAGGGGTGGTGGGTCCCCCTCCAGCCACCGGGCGTAAACATGGGACTCCAAGTGGTTTACCCCCACAAGGGGAAGCTCCAGGGAGGCGGCCAGTGCCTTGGCCATACTGAGGCCCACCAGCAACGAGCCGGGCAGCCCCGGGCCGCAGGTTACGGCGATAGCGTCCATGTCACTAAGTGTGGCCCCGGCCCCGGAGAGCGCCCGCTGCAGGATGGGCACGATGGCCAGCAAGTGCTGGCGGGAGGCCACCTCAGGCACCACGCCGCCATAGCGGGCATGGATGGCCACCTGGGAGGACACCGCGCTTGACAGCAGGTGGCTGCCATCGGCCACCACCGCAGCCGCCGTCTCATCGCAGGAAGTCTCTATTCCCAGTACCCTCATGATCTGTGCCAGCACCTACTCGTAGAGGCCATTTGGCAACCTGTTTTGCCTTTACGGCCCGCAAAATCATATCCGGTGGCCTTATACCCACCTACTTCCCCCGTTGGGTTACTATTGTCCTTGAGTGGCAATATACGTCGCACTATTTTGTGGATTTTGGGTGAGGCCCAAAAACGGTGTCCAGAAAGGCTTTAACCGCTTGTTCGGCAACTATATCCCCCACTCCGTCAAAGGCTTCACGTAGAGGGCTAACATCGGATACCGTGAAGCCCCCATCAGCCTCTACCTTGCCTTCGAGGCGCATCTCACCAAAGCCGGGATTTCGCTCGCCCACCCTTCGCGTAAGCAGTTCCGCGAACTTTTCAAAGTTTTCCTCCAGTAGATTTTCCATCTCCGCTCTGGTGTAGGCTCTATCCATACTGTAGCTATCCGCCTTCTTCTCACTCTTTATCCCTCCTCACCCACTTGATCACCTCGCCTATTGTAGCATTTTTGACGCTCCCCTATGGTGATGCTATCATTTCCATACCGGGAAGGAGGAGTTGAGGATGGCCGGACTGTACCTTGGGTTGATGGCTGGCTTTCTGTTGATGTCCACTCTGTTCGCCCTGATGGAGGCGGCATATCTTTCAGTGCAGCGCAGCCGGGTGAGGCGCCTGGCTGCCGAGGGTGTGAGCGGCGGGCCGGAGGTGGAGAGGATTATCCAGGAGCCGGAGCGTATGCTGGCCACGGTATTGCTCTCCAACAATGTGGCCAACACGGCGGTGGCGGTCTTGGGGTCTGCGTTGGCCGTCTCCCTGTGGGGTCCGCGGTGGGGGGTGGTTGTCGCCACGGTGTCGGTAGCGGCTTTGGTCTTCCTGCTGGGGGACACCCTCCCCAAGTCCTTCGCCACCCGCCACCCAGAGAGGGTTGCCTTTCTCACTTCGGGTTTGATGGGGTTGATGCAGAAAGCCCTCTCCCCCATGGTTGCTACGGTCACATGGCTGTCCACCCGGGTCACCGGGGGTGGCCCCATGCGGCAGACCCTCAGTGAGGAGGATATCCGTTTCCTCATTACCATCGGCCATGAGCAGGGGGCGGTGGAGGAGGCCGCTGCCAAGATGCTCCACCGCGTGTTTGAGTTTGGTGATCGCCTGATAAAGGAGGTGATGACCCCACGCACCGAGGTGGTGGCCGTGCCCCTGGGCACCTCCCTAAAGGACTTTTTCCATATTTACGGGCAGCACCCATACTCTCGATTTCCGGTCTGCCGGGGCTCACTGGAGGAGGTGGAGGGCATCCTGGCAGTTAAGGATGTGCTCATGGCGGTGGCGCAAGGGACGCTGGCACGTTGCGACCCCGTAGATAGGCTCATGCGCCCCGCCAGCTTCGCCCCTGAGACCAAGCCGCTGGGCGAGCTGCTGCCAGTGATGCAGGCCCAGGGGTGGCAGATGGCGGTGGTGGTGGACGAGTATGGCGGCGTGGCCGGTGTGGTGACGCTGGGTGAGATGGTAGAGGAGATTGTCGGCAGTGTACGGGACGAGATGGGTTGGGAGGGGCAGGAGTGGGAGACCATCAACGAGACCACTTTCCAGGTGGATGGCGGCCTCCAAGTGGAGGAGGCCAACGAGATGCTGGACCTGGAGATGCCCGAGGGTGAGTACCAGACCGTGGCCGGGCTATTCCTCAGCCTGCTGGGCCGTATCCCACGAGAGGGAGATAGCGTGCGCGAGGGTGGCTTGAAGCTGGTGGTCACTCTCATGCGGGGCCGCAAGATAGAGAAAATCCTCATCACCAGGGAGTAGATTGCTGCGTTGGAGGCTCCAGTTCAGCCGGGGGGACACACTGAAATTCCTGTCCCACCTGGACATGATGCGTTTGTGGGAGAGGTTGCTGCGACGGGCCTCTGTGCCCCTGGCCTATTCCCAGGGGTTCAGCCCACACCCCCAGCTATCACTGGCCCTACCCCTACCCCTGGGTGTCACCAGCGATGCCGAGTTACTGGATATATGGCTCACCCGGCCCCTGCCCCTAGACCACTTGACCGGTGGCCTGGAGCGTCAGTCACCCACGGGGCTGGTGCTAGCCGGGGTGCAGCCGGTGCCCCCCCGCGCCCCATCCCTGCCCTCATTAGTGCGGGCCGCCGAGTACCGCGTGGAGGGGGAGGGTAACGGGGTGGCCGAAGCAACGGACACCCTGCTGGTTGCCGACCATTTTCCATGGCAGCACCGCCGTGAGCGACAGGTGCGCCAGTATGACCTGCGACCCCTGGTGGAAGGGCTGCGTGCAGTGCCGTCCGGCGCCGGAGGCTGGGTGCTGGAGATGCGCCTAAGGGCAGGCCCCTTCGGCACGGGCCGAGCGGACCAAGTGGCCCTGGCGGTGGGTCTGCGCCCACGCCACCTGCACCGCACCCGAATATTCCTGGAGGTGCCATGAGGCTTATCCTTGTACGCCACGGCCAGACCCAGTGGAATGTGGAGCGCCGCTTTCAGGGCAGCAGCAGTGATATAGAGTTGAATGAGCAGGGACGCCGTCAGGCCTGGGCCGCCGGGGAGGCTATGAAGGCAGAGAAAATAGACGCTATCTATTCCAGCCCCCTCAGCCGGGCACGGGACACGGCCCAGCAAATAGCCCAACACCATGACTTACAGGTGACGCTGGAGACGGACTTTACCGAGATTGACGGTGGTGACCTGGAGGGTTCCCCCTTCGGGCAGTTGCCGGAGGAGCACCCCGCTTTCTGGAAGCAGTGGCGGGAGGGCACCGGCTCTATCTCCTGCCCTGGTGGGGAGTCCCTAGATGATGTGATGGAGCGTGCCTGGGCCGCACTTCGGCGTATACGGGACCGTCACCACGGGGATACCGTGGTGGTGGTGTGTCATACTTTTACTGTCATAGCTCTCTTCCTCAGGGCCCTGGACTTGGCCCCCGGCCTCTTCCGCCGCCTCCGCCTGGAGGTGGGCAGCTTCACCGAGATAGACCTGAACGGCGACCAGGCCCGCCTGGTAAAGTTCAACGATACCTGCCACTGGAAGGAGGTATAGACTGGAGGCCCCCCCAGGCTTTGAGGCCGGGGTGCTGGCTTTCATCCGGGAGCACGGCCTGCTCCACTCCGGAGAAACGGTGGTGGTGGCCGTATCCGGAGGCCCTGATTCGTTGTGTCTGCTCCATCTGCTCCACCGGCTCCGTAGCGAGCTATGTATAGGCCTCCACACCGCCCACCTGGACCACATGCTGCGGGGTGCGGAGGCGGCGGAAGATGCCAGCTTCGTGGAACACATCTGCCAGGGGCTGGGGGTGCCCTTTACGGTTGAGAGGCAGGATGTGTCCGCATACCGGCGTCGGCACCGGCTATCCATGGAGGAGGCCAGCCGCCGGGTGCGGTACCGGTTCCTGGCCCGAGTGGCCCGGGATGCCGGTGCAGGCCGGGTGGTGGTGGGCCACACCTCAGATGACCAAGTGGAGACGGTGCTGATGAACTTGGTGCGGGGTGCAGGTGCCCGCGGGCTGCGCGGCATGGCTCCGGTGTCCTCTTGGCCGGAGCCAGAGACCGATATCCTGCTCGTGCGGCCACTGCTGTCGGTATCACATAGCAATACCGAGGCCTACTGCGGGTGGCTGCGCCTCAGCCCCCGGCAGGACATCTCTAACCTGCACTTCGGGCCCCTACGCAACCGCATCCGGGGCCGCCTACTGCCCCTGTTGCAAAGTATGAACCCACGAGTGCAGGAGGCGCTGCTGCGCACCGCTCAGGCCCTGACACTTGATACGGACTTCCTGGCGGGGGCGGTGGAGGCGGTTTGGCAGGAGGTGGTGACCGGTTCCGGTGGCGGGCTGTGCCTGCACCTGATGCGGTTCCGACAGCTACACCCGGCGCTGCAGCGGCACATGCTGCTGCGGGCGGCCGGGGAGGTCATCGGCCGGGAGGATGTGGAAATGGTGCATGTTGAGAGTGCGCTACGGCTGCTTTACAAGCCGGGCAGCCACCACCTCACCCTGCCCCGGGGGCTGACCGTGACCACCCTTGAGGAACATGCCTGGCTGGGGAAGGGCGAGGCCCCCTGCCCCCTGCCACCGCTGGAAGGGGAGTACCCCCTCCGGGTGCCGGGGAAGTCACGACTCCCTGGATGGCGGGTCACCGCCACCATATCAGACAGTGGAGAAGCAGACTCGTCCGGCCCTGGGGATGATGCCTTAAGCGGCTTGGCAGCCTATATGGACTTTGACGCAGCGGGCAGCGGGCTGACTGTGCGGCCACGCCGTCCTGGTGACCGCTTCCGCCCACTGGGGCTGGGTGGGGACAAGAAGCTGCAGGACTTCATGGTGGATGCCCGCATACCCCGGCCGTGGCGGGGACGGGTGCCGGTGGTGTGCTCCCCAAGGCACCTCCTTTGGTTAGTGGGGTGGGGGCTGGACGAGCGAGTACGAGTCAGGCCTGACACCCACCGGGTGCTGCGCCTAGAGTTCCAACAGGAGGGAGCGTAGCCATCCCTGTGCCGTTTCCCCGGTGTTGGGGTCTTGACCTACAGCCAGCAGCGGCGGCGCAGATGTTGCATAGCTCAACCCAGTCTACAGCGTCCTCGGTATGGTAGCTATCTGAGATTAACACGGAATGAATCTGCTGCACCTTATACTTGAAGGCACTGCCATCGGGATCCAGGGGGCCCGTGCGCAACTCTAAATCGGAGAGAGCCTGCTCCAAGGCCTGAATCTCATGTGTGACGGCCTCTTTAACCACTTCGATCACTCCCCTTCTCTATAGGCTGCGGCGTAGGTATGTGATGGTCTGTGTCTAAAGCCTCACCTATGCTTCGTAGGCAACAACCCGCATCAGGCCCATAGTGGCCCCTGTGTTGTGGGTGGTGGCTGTATCGGAAACGGATATAACGCTTTTAATACCGGCCCCGGTGAGGAAGCTGCTTACCTCCTGGTCCAACTTGTTCAGTTCATCTGCGGGATGGAATATCTTGAGGGCAGTAGTGAAGGTCTTCATTTTGACCATGGCTACCTCCTGAGTATAATTATCATATGATTACAACAGTATAACACTCGGAGCGTCTTGCCTAAACAGGCTGCGGTAGAGGTTGCCGCGCCGCTCAGTCCACCTGCCGGGGGGCCGGATTCACATAGCCGGTGAGGAGCACATTGGGGGCTAGGTCGATAAGCTCGTCCAGCGGCCCTGTTTCTTGTAGTCCTTGCTGAGAACCCTTACCGGCAGCGGCTCCGAGTAGATGGATATTTGGCCGCCGCCGATGCCCATAACCTGTCCGTTAATGTTGGCGGCGGCTTCAGTGGCTAGGAACAGCACCGCCGGCGGCACATACCCCGGCCCTGGCATGTCCAGCAGCTCCTCGTAACGCTCCCGTGTGATGATACCGGCCTCCATCCTTCTTTTGAACCCAACCTTTACCTCCTCGGTCATGGTCATGCGTGTGGCGGCAAGGGGGGCGATGGCGTTACAGGTCACCCCGGAGCGGCCCATCTCCCGTGCGATGGCGCGGGTAAGGCTGACAATGCCGCCTTTGGCGGCACCGTAGTTGCACTGTCCCACTGTGCCCCGCCAGGCGTCCGAGGTTACATTGATTATGCGTCCGGACTTCTGCTTTCGCATCACTACACAGGCATGGCGGCACATGTTGAAAGTGCCTTTCAGGTGCACGGAGACAACCGTGTCCCAATCGTCCTCGGTCATGTTGAAAATCATGCGCTCCCTCAGCACCCCTGCCGCATTGAAGACTATGTCCAGGCTGCCAAACCGCTCCACGCAGTTTATAATAATCCGCTCGGCGCCGGCGAAGTCGGCCACAGATTCGTAAGCGGGAGCCGCGGTGCCCCCTTGTTGCTCTATCTCACTCACCACCCCGTCGGCGGCTGAGGTGTCCTTGCCGGAGCCGTCCCGCTCCACGCCGGGGTCAACCACAATGACCCCGGCACCTTCGGCCGCCAAGGCCAGGGCCACCTCTCGGCCGATACCCCGCCCACCACCTGTTACCACTGCGCTCTTCCCCTGAAGCTTGTCACCCATTATTTATACCTCCCGGTTTGAATCAGCCTGCCCAACCTAGCTCCTTCCCTGGTGTGTTCCCCACCGACCCCTGCCACCCACAACACCCATGGTGAATTAACCGCCCGTAGGTGTCAAGATGTCCGGCCCTCTTGGGGTGATGTGGAGGCTATTTGACACCGGGGTGCGGCGAGGGTATTATCTGCCCCGGTGGCCGGAAGGGCCGGGCAAGTCCCCAAAGCGCACTATAGACGCCGTGGACAAGGAGCGAAGAGTGGAACTGAAACGACTTTTTTCTGAAATCTCCCTGGGCAGCCTCCGGGTGCGCAATCGGCTGGTGATGTCCCCCATGGGCATGATGTATGACACCACCTATGTGGACGGGAAGTACAGTCCGCAGATAGTGGATTTCTATGTGGAACGTGCCCGGGGAGGTGCGGGACTCATCCTGGCGAGCGCTGCCGTCTCCGAACCTCTGGGCCAGTCCTTCCTCCACGGCTTCCGCCCCTGGGAAGATGAGTTTGTCCCTGCCGCCCGCGGGCTGGCGGATGCCGTCCATAAGCATGGGACCAAGCTGGGGTTTCACATCTTGCACGGAGGCTCGTACAGCCGGCCGGATATTACGGGCACCCAGGCAGCGTCCGCCTCTGAGATAAAGAACGCCTGGACCCGGCAGGTCTGCCGGGATCTGACCGTGCCGGAGATTAAGGATGTGGTAAGGAACTTCGCCTTGGCCGTGGCCCGAATCAAGGAGGCCGGCATTGACCTGGTGGAGCTAAACGCCTACTCTGGCTACATCCTGCGAGAGTTCCTCTCCTCCCGCACCAACAAGAGGACCGACGATTACGGCGGCGGTATAGAGGGCCGGTTCCGCCTTCTGGGGGAGGTGGTACAGGCCATTCGGGCGGAGGTGGGCCCGGACTACCCCCTCATGGTGAAGATATCCGGGGACGAGTACCTGCCCGGGGGCAACCACCTGGAGGAGGCCAGGTTCGTGGCCAGGGGACTGGAGGCCCTAGGGGTGGATGCGCTGCATGTATCGCCGGCGGGGCATGACACCTCGCTGCCCCTCACGCCCGGGTTTGCGCCCAAGGGTGCCTTCCTTTACCTGGCCAGGGCGGTCAGGCGTGAGGTGAAGCTGCCCATTGTCACCGCTCATACTGGAGACCTGACCCTGGCGGAGAGTGCACTGCGGGAAGGGCAGGCTGATATGATAGCCCTAGGCCGAGCCATGCTGGCCGACCCTGAAATAGCCGTCAAGGCGGAAGAGGGGAGGGAGGATGAGGTCCGGCCCTGTATCCGCTGTTGCCAGGGCTGCTATGACCGGGTGTTCACCCATATATGGGGCACGGACGTGGAGCCGGTAACCTGCCTCATCAATCCCGCCTGCGGGCGGGAGCATGAGATGGGGATACGGCCCGCCATTCGGCAGAAGCGGGTGATGGTGGTGGGCGGCGGCCCAGCAGGGCTGGAGGCGGCTCGGGTCCTAGCCCTACGGGGACACCAGGTCTCCTTGTATGAGGGGGCTTCCCGGCTGGGGGGCCAGCTCTTCTATGCCGCCTCGCCGCCGGGCAAGGAGGACTTCTCCAATGCAATAGGATACTTCACTCGCCAGATCAAGAAGCTTGGGGTCAAGGTCCGCCTGGGCCGGAAGGTGACGGCCCGCCTGGTGCAAAGGGAGGCTCCCGATGCCGTGGTAATAGCCTCTGGGGCGGTGCCGGTTACCCCGCCGGTTCCCGGCTGCGACGGGCCCACCGTGGTGCAGGCGTGGCAGGTGCTGGGCGGGGAGGCGGAACTGGGGGAAAGAGTGATAGTTGTAGGGGGAGGGGGGACGGGGTGCGAGACCGCACTGCTGCTGGCCCGTGACGGGGCCATGGATGCCGAGTACGCCCTCTTCCTGATGGGCTGGCAGGCATTAGAGCCTCAGGATGCCATAGCGCTCACCTCCAAGGGAAGGGAGGTGACCGTCTTGGAGATGCTGCCTTCGTTAGCCCGGGATGTGGGGGTCAGCCGCCGGGCCTTTATGCGCCGGCTGCTGGAGGTATCGGGAGTCAAAACGGAGACCGGGGCCGAGGTCAGGAGCATCACCCCGCGTGGAGTGGAATACCTGAAGGACGGGGAGCTACACTTCGCTGAGACGGATACCGTCGTCCTAGCGGTAGGGGTCAGCCCACAGAACCAGCTATATAAGCAGCTGCTGGGCAAGGTGCCGGAGCTGCACCTAGTGGGGGATGCCAAGCAGCCCCGTAGGGCCATGGATGCCATCTACGAGGGAACCCTAGTAGGCCGCCAAATTTAGCTCCGCCCACCCCCTTAGCGTTGCGCAGTGGCCCACCGGTGGTTCTCTACCTATGGACACCGGAGGCAGTTTAGCAAGCAACCCTTTGCCTGCCTCCGTTCCAGCTGAATCATCGGAGGTCCAGGATGCTTGTGCTTGTCGTCAAAGGCGAAACTGGCTGAGCAGTGGTTTCCACAAACAGGAGCGAAAACCTTGTAGAGTGGGCTCACCCGTTCCCTGAAATGGCTGCCAGCTTCAAGTTGCTTTAGGCCGCCTGGGTGCTTTCGCGCCCCTGGCGCACACCCTCAAAGAAGCCGAATATCTCCCCCATCTTAGAGAACGGCCAAGCGTGGCCCCAATCCGCCAGTTCCCGGTACACCAGTGGGTAGCCATACTTGCCCAGCACCTCACGAGCGGAGTGCGCGAACTCCACCGGAATTATCTTGTCCATTGCCCCGTGCAGGATATACACCGGCAACTTGCGGGCGTGGGCGAAATCGTGCCACGGCCAGGGGATAAAACCCCCCGCCACCGATGCCAGGGCGGCGAACATCTCCGGGTGGGATAGCCCGTACTCATAGGTAAAAGTGCCGCCATCAGACACCCCGGTGAGGAAAACGGCCCCGCGGTCCACATTGTATACGGAGGCCACCTCCTGGATGGCGGCCAACACCACCTGGGAATCGCTGAAGGTCCAGGTAACATCCATGGATTTGGGTACCACCACCAGATAGCCGTTGCTTTTGGCGTGTTTCAAATATAGCCAGAGAAAGTCGTGGTCGTTGCCGCCGCCGCCGTGCAGGGCTACCACAAGCGGCCAGCTTCGGGAGGATGTGTAGTTCTCCGGTACATAAAGGGTGTAGCGGGGTGGTTCCGGCTCCCAGTTACGGTAGAGCAGCCCCAGTTGCGCTCCCGGGGGAGGGTCAGCCTGCGTATCCAACTCCTTAAGCCTGTGGCGGGCCTCCGGTGTCACCCAGTGGCCGGCGAATCCGGGTATCTGCAGGCGGAGGCCGTAGAGCAAGCGCATGGCTTGGCACATCTGCCCCCGGCTTCCCCGCAGGCCCAATATCCACTCCTCGGGACGGATGGGGTGGCAGAATATCTCCTGGCTCTTTACCAGATGCTCCCAGGCCTGTAGTAGCTGGCTGTGGAAATCATCAAGCCCTCGCGGCGGCTTAAGACCGGAGAGCGCAGCCTTCTGCTCGAACAGCGCCGCCTCGTAACGGTCCTTCACATAGGCCTGCATCTCTGGCAGTTCCCGCAGCCGGAACTGCTCATAGACTCCCTCCATGCCGTCCAGGTATCCCGAGGCCACCCGCCCCGACCCTTCCACCACGGAGAGGTATTCCTTCTTGGTCATGACCCACCTCCGCTGTTAAAGCATAGTATGCCTGAAAGTGTGGTTTGGGGCAATGGCGAGCCCACCAGAGCTTCAAAAAATGGGGGCCGGCAAAGGTTATTCGGCCCAGTCGGTTACACGGGGGAGCGCTGAAGCAACGGGAGTCGGGCCCGTGTGATCGGTACCATCCGTAGCTCTTGAGCACGTCACGTCAGCAGCGACCACGGACAGCGTGACACCAGGCGAATTCCTCACAGGTCTTCGAACCGGAGCCCCTGACATCTTAGCGAGATAGGAGTGCCCTCTTAGGTTACAGGCCCTATTGACGGCAGATAGTGAGGCCCTTAAACTGGATTTTAAAAGGAGGCTGGGATGAGCAAGACAGCACTGGTGGTAGGTGGCACCGGCCCATCCGGTCCTTACATAGTGGCAGGACTCATAAAGAGGGGTTTCCAAGTGGCCATCTTCCACCGAGGCGAGCACGAGGTGGACCTGCCGTCCAAGGTGGAACATATCCACGGCGACCCCCACTTCGTGGATACCGTAGAGCTAGCCCTGGGGGGCCGTAGCTTTGACCTGGTTGTGTGCACCTACGGCCGGCTGCGGCTGGTTGCCCAGGTGATGCGGGGCCGCACCTCCCGCTTTATCGGCGTGGGTGGCGCCGCATACCAGATACTATACAGGGCCTCCCATCTGCCGGAGGGGGCGCCGGTGCCAGTGCCAGAGCACTTTCCCTTGCAGACGGATCCCAACCTGGACAAGTTCTCCTCCCTCATCGCCCTCAGCGAGCAGGAGGTGATGAAAGGCCACCAAGAGGGTGGCTATTCGGCCACATACTTCCGCTACCCCATGGTATACGGGCCCCGGCAGCTTGCCCCGCCAGAGTGGAGCATCATGCGCCGTATTCTTGATGGCCGCAGTGCTGTAATCCTCCCCGATGGCGGCCTGAAGCTTCATTCCCGTGGCTATGCCGAGAATATGGCCCACGCCCTGCTCCTGGCGGTGGATCGGCCGGAGGTATCCGCCGGAAAATCCTACAATGTGCGGGACCAGCGCGTGCTCTCCCTCCGAGAATGGGTTACGGCCATCACAAGCGCCATGGGCCACGAGTGGGAGTATGTCAGCTTGCCATTCATTCAGGCCCGCACCAGCCGGCCCTATTCCCGAGGAAGCCACCATGTCTACCTGGATATTTCCAGCCTGGAGCGGGACTTAGGCTATGAGGATGTGGTGCCCGCCGAGGAGGCCGTGGCCCGCACCGTACAATGGTACATGGAGCGCCCCCCAGAGCCAGGCGGGGAGGTGGAGAAGCAACTAAGGGACCCCTTTGACTACGCCGCCGAGAACCGGCTGATTGAGATTGCGAAGGAGATGGCCGATAGAGTGCGGGAGGTGCCTTTCACCGGCTTCAAATATGTGCACCCCTATGCCCATCCCAAGAAGCCGGTGGGGGAGAGTTAGGAAAATCCAACAGGACCTCCAAGTCCGTAGCGGGCCTACGACCTCAGCAGATAGAAACCGACTCCCGCGATTGCCGCTGCTGGCATAAAAAACATGGCAAAATAGAATAACAGAGCGCTACCGATAGAGTTGAATACGAAAGGCCCACAACGGTGTAACAACCCGGCCACCAAGCCCCGGACACCGTTGCCCGAGACCTGTCCCCCGGACAGCAAGAGGCTTATCTTATCCACCAGTTCCGACACCTCCCAGTCCCCCGTTAGCTCGGACCTCAAGAAGCCTTCCCCGTCTATTAGCACCACTTTCGCAGTATGGATTACCAGAAATTCGGCGTGGCCCTGGTGGCTGCCGGGATCGGTCTGCTGCTCCTGCTTCTGGACGAAGATGTCATAGTTCTCCCACATGGTCCTCAACTGGCCCGGAGTCCCCGTGAGAAATTGCCAGCCGGGGGGGAGGTAAGCCGCATAATCACTGAGGCGCTCAACGGTATCCCGCTCTGGGTCTACCGTCACCACCACCACGGCCACCTTTTCTAAGGCGTTATCCTCCAGTGCCAACATAGCCTGCCCAAGCTTGGACACGTACATGGGGCAGGTGTCCGGGCAATGTGTGTAAAGGAAAGTGAGCACCACCACCCGGCCCTCCAGCTTATCCAGCCTAGTGGTCTGCCCATGCTGGTTGGTGAGTTCAAACAAGGGGGCCGTGGGGCCGGCCGCCTCTTGGGAGCAGGCTGTCAGCAACAGCGAGAGCACCAACAGCGCCACCACACCTGCCGCAGCCCCGAGGCGCCCGTTAATCTTGGTGGCACACATTAGAGACACCTCCAATTGGAGTCCCCTCACACTGGTTGCGGGTGACCGCTGCCTGTTGCATCTTACATCACCGTTTCTGCGCCCGCCATGACATTTGTCTCCAAACGGACACTATCCACACCAAGGGGCTAAAGGGGCATAGGGGTCTGTTGATTTCATCCTGGCCCCAACTTACGATATGGGTGACAACAGAGTACGGCAGGGAGGTTCCACTGGGTCCACACCGGGCTTCAGATTAAGGAGCGCCACTATCTTGACCACCCTTATCCTCCTCGATTGTGATGAAATTAATCAGAACCTGATATTCGCCATGATGAAGATGATGGCAAGCTGGAACAGGCCCTGTAACCCACCCAGTTTTGCGTTCGTCATGCCTAACCGGGAAATCCTATTTATGTCGGGGATGTCTGACACCAACTGCTTGAATACGCGAATTTCGTTGGGGAGCAGCAAGCCAAATCCCTGAATGCTGAGCAGAGCGGCAACGATGGCTGCCGCTATAATCCAGGGATCCGACAGAGAGCCAGATAGATTGGAGAAGGACGCTAAACCGAGCCGCTGGGACAGTTCTATTCCCGAGGTTATCGTGACCGCAGCCAGCACCGGCATCAGGAAAGTCATTTTCGGTATTAGTCGCCTAAAGACATCGGCACGGCCCTTGGGTTCCATACTGCCCAGGACCGGGCCCAGCACAAACCCCATGAACAAGTCAATGCCCGTCCACAGTGCGCCCGCCATGATGTGAACATAGTTCAGAGCGGAAACCGGGCCGGTATTCATAAATATTATCAAAGCGCCGATTGGTAGAAACACAGCCACGGCGATGAAGACCGGGTTTGCCGATTGCAGGATGATGGAAAACGTGCTGGGCCTGTCCCGTCGATCCGCCATTGATGCACCTCGCAGAGGAATATTCGGGCTGGTTAGCCCTCCCTTATGGTATTATGGTATTTAAAGGTGCTCCCTTCGCCGGTTGCAAAGCCGCATTGCCCGCGGAGAACACCGTCTGAATTATGGTTCGTTACTATATGCGCCCTGGCCTGATTTGTAAAGGGCTGCCCCTAACCACCTCCCTGCCCACTTCGTGGTACATGTTGAGAATATTGCGAGGGGGTTGTTATGAAAAAGCTGTTTCTAACCCTTTTAGCGGTGGCGCTGGCTTCGAGCATAGTGCTCGCCACCACGGTAGCCGCCACCCCACCCATCCGCCTGGGAATAGCGGTGGCAACGCTTACCCAGGAGGTTGCTGAGAGGCTGGGGATAGACCATCAGGAGGGGTTGGCGGTGTTACAGGTCATGCCTGCAAGCCCAGCGGCGGAGGCCAGACTCGTGCGCAGTGACATCATCATCGCGGTTGACGGCACAACGGTTACCACGGTCAAAGACCTTAGGGACATAGTGAAAAAGGCCGGTGATACGGTGACTCTAACGGTAGTGGGCAAGGGGGATATTGCGGTGGAACTGTCCGCAGGCTTCCCATCCCGCGGTGCCTGCGGTGCCCACGGTGCCCGGAGAGACCATCCCCAGCACAAGCCTAAGCATCACCGCCTCTCCTTGCCACTAGGGCTGCTTAGTCACGAGATGGAGGGCATTCCCAAAGGGGAACGCTTCTCACATATCATGAGCGTTGAGCTGCGGGTCACCGATATCGACGGCGGGCCGCACTCCCTTCGGCTCATCCCCGGAGCGGTCGTCTCCGTCACCGGAGCCACCCTTACTCTGCTAATCAACGAGGGTGGTGACGAGACCTTCGCCGTCACCGATAATGTCAGGGGCCACCAATTGCTAGAAAGGCTTGAGGAAGGACAGAAGCTAATAGTGGCCACAGTGGACGGTGAGGTGCGGGCACTCTTCCCGCCGAGAATACAAGGGGGCCACCCTCAACATCCAGTACCCAGGCCCCTCTTCAGATTTGAGGGTGGGTTCGAGAACTGAAACCTCTGAAACCGATCCGGACTGTTGAGCGAGTCGGTAGCCAAAAATAGGATAAAGCGGGTGCCCGGTGCTAAGCCCTGGGCACCTGCTTTATCCACAAACGGTACTCCAGGCTGTCTGCCAGGGCCAACCAGCTTGCATCTATGATGTTGGTGGAGCTGCCCACAGTGCGCCACTGGTCAGGCCCATCGCTGGACTCAATAAGCACTCGGATGGAGGAGGCGGTGCCGGAGCTCTCATCCAAGATGCGCACCTTATAGTCCACCAGCTTTATGCTAGCCAACAGCGGGTAGGCGGGCACCAAGGCCTTGCGCAGGGCCTGGTCCAAGGCGTTAACCGGGCCGTTGCCCTCGGCGGCAGTGTGCACCATATCCCTACCCACCTTCACCTTGACCATAGCCTCGGCCAGTAGCTCGCCGCGCCCTCTCTGTGAGGGCCGACGGCGGTGCTCTACCACCACCATAAAGTCCACCAGTTCAAACGGAGGTTTGTATCCGGCGTGCGCCCGGTGCACCAGCAACTCAAAGGAG
>JASLXN010000060.1 GCA_030740315.1 Dehalococcoidia bacterium
GCCCGGACTATGCACCGGGTGCCGCACCTGTGAGTTAGTGTGTTCCCTTAACAAGGAGGGCCGGCTCAACATATACCAGGCTCGTCTCAGGGTGGCACCGGGAGAGGCCCTGGGCTCTAATCACCCTGTAATTTGCCGGCATTGCTCGCCGGCTCCCTGCCACCAGGCCTGCCCGGTACCAGAGGCCATGACGGTGGATGGTGTAACCGGGGCAGTCGTGATCCATATGGAGCACTGCATCCGTTGCATGGCCTGTGTGGAGGCATGCCCGTTCGGCGCGATCCCGGTAGGACAGGAGGGCGATATTTTCAAGTGTGACCTATGCGGCGGCGACCCGCTATGCGTCAGGTATTGCCCGCCTCGTCCTGTCAGCAACTCGCCCAACCTTACCCTGCCGGAACAATCGTGTTTGCAATACACAGCGTGGCACTCCTACAACGATAGCCGCACTACCGTGCGGCGGGGCCAGTAGCATGGTGGGTAGAGGGGATATTCTCAGGGTTGACCTCACCAGCAGCCGGGTTACTACAGAGCCGCTGTCCAAGGAGCTACGGAAACAGTACCTGGGAGGAGAGGGCATCAACTCCTATCTCCTGTGGCAGCATTTTAAGGGTGTGGACCCCAACCTAGACGGGCTCAACTCGGACAATGTGCTCATCCTGGGCCTGGGCCCTTTGGGCGGTACCGGGTGGGGCGGTGGCAGCAAGATGAAGTGGACCTTCAAGTCTCCGGCCTACGGCCTGTTCGGGGACAGTGTGTCTGGTGGTTTCCTGGGCCCCAACTTGAGATGGGCTGGGTACGACCATGTGGTCATCACCGGCCGTGCCGAGAAGCCGGTGTTCCTGTGGATAGATGACGGGCGGGTGGAGATAAGGGACGCCTCTCACCTGTGGGGGAAGGACTCGGAGGAGACGGCCCATACACTGCGCCGAGACCTGGGCGCCGGGGTGGAGACGGCTTGCATAGGCGCTGGTGGTGAGCATATGGTCCGCTACGCCTGCATCATGGTCAGCGAGCATCGGGCGGCGGGAAGGGCAGGGGGAGGGGCGGTGATGGGTTCTAAGAATCTCAAGGCCATCGCCGCTAGGGGCACCCGTGGCATTGAGGTGCATGACCCGCCGGGCTTTTTGCGGGCCATCGATGCCCTTATTGAGGCGCAGGAGCGTATTCCCGGCCGGCAGCGTTCCGGCTGGAAGAGCTTCGGCACCCTGCTCATCACAGGTAACTACCAGCGCATAGGTGTTAATGGCTACCGCAACAACCAGACCACTGCGTTCCCCGATGACAGCTACCAAAAGCTAAACCCCACCTGGTACCGGGAGCATTTGGCTGCAGCCCCATTCTCCTGCTCCCCCGGCTGCCTCTGGGCATGTGCTGGGAGCTATCGCACCAGGGGGGATCTGCCGGAGCACCAGGACTACAAACCGGAATATGCCGCTATTGCCGGGTTCGGCATTATGAGTGACATCCCAGACCTCTTAGAGGTGTCCCGTCTCAATACCCTGTGCCGACGTCACGGGCTTGACATTATAGAGGTAGGAAGTTGCTCCGCTTACCTTATGGAGTTGTGGCAGCGTGGCATCGTTACCGACGATGACCTTGCAGAGTGGTTCGGAGAGCCACTAATCTTTGAGTGGGGCAGCGCCCAGGCGGTGGCGCTGCTGATAGAGTCCATAGCTGCTCAGTCCAACACTCTGGGGGAGATATTCCGGGACGGGGTCTACCGAGCGGGGCAGCGCATTGGGGAGATGAAAGGCTGCGATGCCCTCCGCTATGCTCTCTACGGTAAAGGAGGTGCAACCTTTATAGAGGAGGTGCGCCACACCCATTCCTGGGCGCTCAACATGGCGGTAGCCTCCCGGGGAGCTTGCCACCTCAAGGCATTCGGCACTCTGGACAAGATGAACCGCCCGGATGTCTCCCAGCACTACTTCGACACCCCAGACGGAGCGGAGCCTCTTTCCCCCAACCTGAAGGGGGCCAGTTCTGCCGCCGCAGAGGATCGTGCTGCCTTGGTGAACAGCCTGGGGCTGTGCTGCTTCCTGCAGTTCTTTGACCCACTCACCTATCCGGAGTCCCTCTTCGTTCAGGCAGTAGAGTCCCTGACGGGGGAACGGTATACCGTTCAGGAACTGGTGGATGTGGGGAAACGCGTGGTGAACTTGGAGAAAGCCTTTAATTCCCGACTTGGGTTAGGAAGGGACGATGATACCCTGTGCCATCGCTGGCTGCAGGAGGAGATGGGCGAAGGCCCTGGCAAAGGCTTCAGCGCCCACCATTATTTAGAGCAGCTTAAGGATGAGTACTATGCCTGGCATGGGTGGGACCCGGCAACTGGCCTGCAGACCCGCAGCGGCTTGGAGAGGTTGGGTATGGGGGAGGTGGCCGCCGTACTGGAAGGGGAGGGGTGGACTTCCGGTTGAGTACCGTCGACGAGGCCTTTCGCGGGGAGGTACGCTGTTTCTTGGCCGGGGCCCTGCCGCCTGACTTTGCCGGGTTTGAGGAAGAGTCTGCCGAATCCAAAGACTACTGGGCGCTATCCCGTGAGTTATCCCGCCGCCTCGCCTCTCGAGGCTGGCTGGCTCCAGGCTGGCCGCCGGAGTACGGTGGTGTAAATGCCTCCGCCAGGGAGCAGTGGGTGCTGGCGGAGGAGTTGGGATACCACGCGGCTCCGTTCTATAACCGCACCGTCAGCATCATAGGCTCGGTGCTCATGAACTTCGGCACGCCGGAGCAGAAGGCCCGGTTCCTCTCGGCCATTGGGCGGGGCGAGGTGGAGTTCTGTGTGGGGCTGACCGAGCCGGAGCACGGCTCCGACTTGGCCGGTGTCCAGTGTTGGGCTGAGGAGACCGCCGGGGGAGGATTCGTCCTCAGCGGCCAGAAGATATATTCCAGCAACGCCCACCACGCCGATTTCTGCATGCTGCTGGCCCGTACTGATGCCCAAGCTTCCAGGCACCGGGGGCTGAGCCTGTTTATCGTGGACATGAAAGCGCGAGGGTTGGAGGTGTGTCCCCTTGTTAACTCCTTGGGGATACACTGCTTCAACCAGATATTTTTTGATGGGGTTGCGGTACCCTGGGAGGGGTTGGTGGGTGGGGAGCCCGGTCACGGGTGGCACCAGATTGTCTACTCCCTTAACCACGAGCGCACCGTTCATGCCGCCGGTATCGCTCGGGCAGCGCTGTACCGGCGGACACTTGATGACCTGATGGTGTATATCGGCGGTCAGGAGCATCCCGCTGAAGGCCTGGGGGTCCGGCCCTCGGCATTATCCTCCGGATGGGTTGGTGGGCAAAGGGCTATACCGTCGTGTGGTTTACGTGGTGGGGTGGTGACTGCGGAGATGCGGGGCAAGCTGGCCGCGCTTGCCACTGAGGTTGAGGTATTCCGGCTTCTATCTTGGCGCATCGCTTTGATGCAGGTCCGAGGGCTTATACCGGAGTGGGAGGCGGCCATGACAAAGCTCTTCGGCAGCCGGCTCATGGGCCGCCTAGCCAGCCTGTGGGTTGAGGCCCAGGGCCTTTGGGCAGGTGGGGGCCGACCCCAGGTGGGGGGTGCAGGGGGGACGCATCGAGCGCATGCTACTCTCCTCAGTGGGGGTGACCATCGGTGGCGGCACACTGGAAGTGCTGCGTAACATCATCGCCTTACGCGGCCTGGGCCTGCCCCGCTGAAATCTGGGTAACGGTCGCCAATTGCGATATTGTAGCGATGTTGTTATTCTGACGTAGACACCAATGTAGCCGCTAATGAGGCGTTTCACGTTATAGCGCAGCGCCCGGACGGGTGTCCTAAGGATCATGTGCTTGTCGGACTCGGAATCAAGGGAAACGAGTTGGCAGGTCGACTGTCCTCGCAGGGCATGTCGTTCGGCAGTTTCCGGGAAAGTCACCCGTAGTAGAACTAAATTGGAAGACCTAGGAATACAAGATGAAAATGGAGTTGGCGTATTTCATCATTGAGCTATATCCGTAGGTCTTATGCCGCTCTCTATAATCGACACAGCGAAAGGAGAATTCATGGGAGACCTGCTGGTGGAGAAGAAAGACCATGTGGTGTGCCTTACTATTAACCGACCACAAGCCATGAACGCTCTGGACTGGCCCACCGCTGATGACCTGCGACGCGCCCTTCAGGAGTTTCGGGACGACGATGATGCCTATGTGGCTATCCTCGCCGGGGCTGGAGAGCGGGCTTTCTGCACCGGTGTGGATATGAAAAAGTTCGATCGGGAGTGGCCCGGGGCGGACCAGGGGGCTGACTGGTACCGCCGGTTTGCCCATAGTGGCACTGGCTACATGGGATATACCCGGGGCACCGACATCTTCAAGCCCACCATTGCCGCCATCGCAGGCTACGCTATAGCGGGTGGTATGGAACTCAGCCTGTGGTGCGATATACGCATCGTGGCCGAGAATGTGAAAATGGGATTTAGCGAGCGCCAGTACAATGTGCCCCTGGGGGACGGCGGCTCCCAGCGCCTGCCACGCATCATCGGCCTGGGGCGTGCCCTGGAGCTTATCATCACTGGGCGGCTGGTGCAGGCAGAGGAGGCACTACACATTGGCCTGGCCAACGAGGTGGTGCCCACGGATAGGCTCATGGAGAGGGCCTGTGAGCTGGCCACGGCTATCGCCGGTTTCCCTCAGGGCTCCATACGCGCCAGCAAAGAGTCGGTGATGCGGGGTCTAGGCACCACCCTCACAGATGGGCTGAGAATAGAGGCCGGTCTGCTCAACACTGTCATTTTCAGCCACGATTTCATGGAGGGCCGTCGGGCCTTTCGGGAGAGGAGGGCACCGCAGTATCGCCAAGACTGACCTCATTGTTGTAAAATAGCCAGCTAAAGCACCCTTAATCTGAAGGTGGTTACGGTACATGGATAGTGTCCAACTTATCAAGCACTTTATGGAGCCTCGCTCCGTGGCCCTTGTAGGGGTGCCCCGGCGTACTGGCCGGGGGACTTTCAACATCCTGGAAAACCTGATGAGTGTGGGGTATAAAGGGAAGCCTTTTCCAGTTAACCCCAATGCCGGTGAGATTATGGGCGTCAAGGCCTATCCCACTGTGCTGGACATACCGGAGGTGCCGGATTTGGCGGTGATGATGTTGCCCCGGCAAGCGGTGCCGGAGACAGTGCGGCAATGTGGCCAGAGGGGCATCAGGGCGGCCATAGTTGTCAGTGACGGCTTTGACGAGGCAGGCGATGAGGGGGGCCGCCGCTTGCAACGGGAGGTTGAGCGTATCGCCGGGGAGTGTGGTGTGCGCCTGGTGGGGCCCAACTCCCTGGGCGTGGTCAACAACTATGCTCCCTTCACTTCCACTTTTCTGCCCGTTGCATCGGAGAGAGTTCCGGTTGCCTTTGTATCGCAGTCCGGCGGCCTGTTCGCCGGCTTCCACGAGTTCATTATGGGCAAGGGCCTGGACCTGGGTAACATGTGCGATGTGGACTTCGCCGATGCCCTTGAATACTTCGCCTACGACCCGGATATCAAGGTGGTGGTGCTTCACATAGAAGGGATGAAACAGGGCCGCCCCTTTTTCCAGGCAGCCCGGCGCCTTGCGGGCATGAAGCCGGTACTGGTACTCAAGACGGGTCGGAGCGATGCCGGTAGCCGAGCTATAGCGTCTCACACCGGCTCGCTCACCGGAGAGGACCAGGTGTACTCGGCGCTCGCCAAGCAGGCCAGACTTATACGCGTGGACTCGGTGGATGATGTGTGTGACTTTACCAAGGCTTTCCTCCACCTGCCGTCCCCCAGGGGCAACCGGTTGGGCATCCTTACGCCTAGCGGTGGTGCAGCCATTATGGCCCTGGATGTACTGGGACGCTACGGTTTTCAGATGGCTAGGCTCTCTGTGGGCACAGTTGGCAGGTTGCAGGAGTTCTGGCCGCCGTGGAGCACTCCCGGTAACCCACTGGATATGATGTCGCCGGGAGTGATGCATGGCTATAAGAGCATGTAGAGCACCTCGCTCCAGGCCATGCTGGATGACCCCGGGGTGGATATGGTGCTCTGCATTGCCGGCACCCCAACACTCAAAACGGTCAAAGGTGCAATTGAAGCCACCGGCAGGTGGGAAAAACCCGTGGTTAGTTGGGCCATGGGGCGCTGGGATGAGGCCTTTTTATCGCAACTCAACGCTGTTGACTATCATGCGGTGTTTCATACGCCGGAGCGGGCGCTTAGAGCGCTGGCAGTAGTGCGGGACTTCTACCGCTGCAACAGTCTGGATTGAAAGGTCTGGTTCCCGGGGATGTGGCCCAGTATCCTCGAGTTGTCTTTTGGGGGCGAATCGCATAGAATTATTACTTGCGGTAAATATGGCATGCAAACAACAGTAGTACCTTCTTCAGATTTCAGGATCCAGGTAGAGCGGGAAAGTGGGGAGAACATCTCCTCGTGCTATCAGTGCGGTAAGTGCACCGCGGGTTGCCCCGCTGCCATTGACATGGATGGAGGTCCACGCTGGTTGCTGCGGGCTGTGCAGCTTGGCCTGCGTGGTGAGGCCATGGACAGCAGTACCATTTGGATGTGTCTTTTCTGTGCTGCTTGCATGGCGCGGTGTCCTGCTGGGATTGATATACCTAAAGTGCTGGAGACGGTGCGTCACATTTCTATGAGAGAGGGCAGGCCCCCCGCTAGCAAAGAAGTGGCCCTGTTCCAGCGGCTCTTCTTGGGCCAGGTGGCCGGAATGGGCCGTGTGCATGAATTGAGCTTGGGCGGAAGTTACAACTTGCGTAGTGGACACCTTATGTCCAATGTGGGCCTGGTGCCCCGGATGCTGACACGGCGCAAGCTCTCGCTCCTGCCCCACCGAAAAGGGGCACGCTGGTTCAAGAAACTGCTATCAAGGGAAAGGAAGGCTCGTGATTAGTGAGGCTGCCTATTACCCTGGGTGTGCTTTAGAAGGCTCGGCTCGGGAATATGATGTATCCACCCGCCTGGTTTTCAATGCCCTTGGGGTGGAGCTCCGTGAGATTCCGGACTGGATTTGCTGTGGTGCCTCCTCCACCCATGGCCTTAGCCAGGAGGTGGTGCTGGCACTGCCTGCCCACGCGCTGCGGGCGGCATCGCAGATGGACCTGCCCTTGATGGCACCCTGCGCTATGTGCTACTCCCGGTTCAAACTGGCTTTATTAGACTTGGCCAACGCAGATACCATGGCCCGTACCGAGGCCGCCATAGGGGAGGGAATAGGCCCTCTGCCCCAGGTGGTGCACCCGCTGCAGGTGCTGGAAGATATATCCCCACAGGCCACAACCTCAATTGACATAAAAGCAGCCTGCTACTACGGGTGCCTCTTGGTGCGCCCCCCCGCTGCCGGTTTTGATGAGCAGGAGAACCCTACCGTCATGGACCGTATAGCCGCGGCATGGGGTGCCCAGCCGGTGCCTTGGGCCTTCAAGACCGAGTGTTGTGGTGCTGGTATGGCCGTAGCCCGGTCCGACATGGTGGCGCAGCTGTCCCGTCGGGTACTGGACCAGGCCCGCCAGGCGGGGGCTGAGGCGGTAATAGTAGCCTGCCCCATGTGCCAGGCCAACTTAGATCTCTACACCGGGGAGAAGGAAATACCGGTTATTTACATAACACAGCTAATCGGCCTAGCCCTCGGGCTATCACCCCGGGAGCTTTTGATGGACCGGCATATTATCAGTCCCCTGCCCTTGCTGCGGTCTAAAGGAGTGGCGGTGCATGGTTAAAGTAGGGGTCTTCTTATGCCATTGTGGTAGGAACATCGCCGAGGTGGTGGATGTCACCAGGGTAGCTGATGAGGTACGCCACCTGCCCGGTGTGGTCTATGTGGAGGAAAACAAATATATGTGCAGCGAGCCGGGCCAGGCTGCCCTCCGCCAGGCCATCGAGGAGCATGGCTTGACCCGGGTAGTGGTGGCCTCCTGCTCCCCGCGTATGCACGAGATAACATTCCGCCGGGCGGCAGCCAAAGCGGGGCTCAACCCTTACCTGGTGGAGATGGCCAATCTGCGGGAGCATGTCTC
>JASLXN010000061.1:0-6869 GCA_030740315.1 Dehalococcoidia bacterium
CACTATCGGCTATCCGGCCATTAGCGCCGCCCTGGGCGCAGACCTGTCTGAGGTGGTGTGGGTAGGAATCGGCTATTTCTTGGTAAGCGCCGGGCTACTGTTCTTCATGGGCTGGCTGGGAGATACCCTGGGCCGACGCAAGGTCTATGTGTGGGGAATGGTGTTGATAGCAGTAGCACTGGGGCTGTCTGCGCTGGCGGATAATATCTTCCAGCTTATCTGCTGCAGACTGGTTATGGCGGTCGGGGTGGCCATGGCACAGGCTAATGCCACTGCTATAGTGGTGGAGGCCTTTCCGGTGGGGGAGCGGGGCCGGGGGCTGGGAATCCTGGGTGGGGTGCAGGGGGCTGGGCTGGCAGCTGGGCCCCTAGCGGGGGGATACCTTCTGGCATCCTTGGGCTGGCCCGCCCTCTTTTATATCCGCATCCCCCTGGCCATGACGGCCGCCCTGCTGGCATGGGCTACCCTACACCCCACCCCCCGCCAGGGAATGGCGAGGCCGGATATCTTGGGGTCTGTCAGCCTGTTTATGGGCTTTGGGGGGCTGTTGGTGACGGTGAACCGAGTGGGGAAAATGGGTGTGGACTCCCTTTTGGTTTGGGCGCCAGCGGCGGTGGCACTGGTCTTACTAGCTGTCTTCCCTCTAGTTGAGCGGAGGGCGTCACAGCCGGTGCTCAACCCCACCCTGTTCTCCAACCGGAGTTTCATCTTGGCCCAGGGTGGATTTCTGTTCCACTTCGCCAGTTGGGGGGTAATGATGTTCCTCACCCCCTTCTATTTGGTGGAAGGGTTGGGCTACTCCTCACAGACGGCCGGACTGCTGTTTGCCCTTTTTCCCGGTATGCGGGTGGTGCTGGCACCCCTCGCTGGTTCGCTGAGTGACCGTATAGGAGTGAAGATTCCGTGCTCCGTGGGGCTTCTGATTATGGCCGTCGGTCTGGGGTGGTTGAGCCGGCTTGGGCCAGGCCCGGATACAGCCCAGGTGGCCGCCGCCTTTGCTGTGGCTGGAGTAGGCTCTGCCTTGTTCGACCCCGTGGGCATCCGTGCCATTATGGAATCGGTGCCGCGCTCTCTGACGGGCACCGCCTCGGCCTCGGTGCCGGCGGCCCGGCAGCTTGGTGGCTCCGTCGGTGGCGCCCTGGGTGGGGCTATCCTGGCCGCCCAGGGGTCGGCACTGGGGACTGCGGCGGTGGTGGCAGGGTTCAGCACCGCTGTTATCATAGCTACAGCAATGGTCATGCTGGGCATGGCCGCCTGCCTGCTGCGCACTAAGGCTGGAGGGCTTCAAGAGAATGCATAGAGCAACCGGAACTCAAATCCCGGCAGGGTGTGTGGGGGGAACAAATACTGCTTGACGCCGGGGGTAGCCCGGCTATAATGGGAAGCACTGTGAACGAGAATATGCTCTCCCCCTACCGGGCGCTGGACCTTACCGACTCTTCCGGTTTTCTCTGTGGCAAAATTCTCTCCGACCTAGGGGCCGAGGTCATCAAGGTGGAGCCGTCGGGCGGAGACCCCTCACGCCTCACCCCACCTTTCCTGGGGGAGCATCCCGACCCGGATCGGAGTCTCTATTGGTTCACGTACAACCTGGGCAAGAAGGGCATTACCCTGGATTTGGAATCTCCGGAGGGGCGTAGACTTTTCCTAAGCCTTGTGGAGAAGTCCGACTGGGTGATTGAGTCCTCTCCCCCCGGATACATGGAGAGGTTGGGGCTTGGCTATCAGGAACTATCCCGGGTCAACCCCGGAATTGTGCTTACCTCCATCACTCCATTCGGACAGGACGGCCCCTACCAAGACTATAAAGGCTCAGACCTGGTTGCCATTGCCCTGGGGGGCTATATGTTCCTGTGCGGGGAGCCCGGACGTCCCCCGGTGAGGGTGAGCTTCCCGCAGGCCTGCCTGCATGGCTCTGGGGAGGCGGCAGTTGGCTCCATGATAGCCTTTTACGACCGCCAGAACACCGGTGAAGGGCAGTGGGTGGATGTCTCCATACATGCCAGCATGGTACCAGTGTCTATGAATGCGCCACCCTGGTGGCAACTAAGGAATGTTATCGTACGTCGCCAGGGGACCTGTCGTGCGGGCCTCAGCTCCGGGGCGGTGCAGCGCCAGACTTGGCCCTGTAAGGACGGCTTTGTCACCTTCATCGTCATCGCCGGTACCGCCGGTGCTAACACCAACCGTGGGTTGGTGGCTTGGATGGACGAGGAGGCCCTGGCCGACGACTTCATCAAGGGAATTGACTGGGACAGCCTTGATATGTCCACCTTGACCCAGGAGATGCATCATGCCATTGAGCAGCGCATCGGCCGCTTCTTTAAGTCCCACACACCGTGGGAACTATACGAAGAGGCCATGTCCCGGCGCATAATGCTCTATCCCGTGGCCACCATACCCGATATCGCCAGTAGCCCGCAGCTTGAGTCCCGGGGCTTCTGGGCCGAGGTGCCCCACCCCGAGTTGGGCCGCAGTATCACCTATCCCACCCCCATCATCCGTGACAGCCAAGTTCCCTTCCCGATGGGGCGTCGCGCCCCGTTGGTGGGTGAGGACAACGACGAGATATACGGGGGATTACTGGGTCTTTCATCCGCCGAAATCGACAGTCTTCGCCGGACTGGGGTGATATGACTCGCCAGGTGTTCGAAAGTCTCAAGGTGGCCGATTTCACCTGGGCGGTGGTGGGCCCCATGATGTCCCGCTACCTGTCCAACCACGGGGCCACTGTGGTAAAGCTGGAGACGGCCACTCGCCCGGATGTGGTGCGCACCACCCCCCCTTTCAAGGGGGCCCATACGCACCGAGACCAGAGCGGCTACTTCTCCATGTTCAACTCCGGCAAACGCAGTCTCACCGTCAACTTGTCCCAGCCGAAAGGTCGGGAGGTAGCTCACCGCCTGGTGATGTGGTCGGATGTGGTACTGGTCAGCTTCGCCCCCGGGGTGATGGCGCGCTGGGGACTGGACTACGAGAGCGTGTGCCGAGACAGGCCGGACATCATCATGATTAGCACCACCAACTTGGGCATGACCGGTCCGCATGCCTCCAGCGCCGGCTTCGGTACTCAGCTTGTCGCACTGGCCGGGTTCTCGCACCTTACCGGATGGCCCGATGGAGAGCCCAACCAGCCCTACGGGGCCTATACTGATGTAGTAGCCCCTCGCTTCGGTGCTGCCTCCATCATCGCTGCCCTGGACCACAGACGGCGTACCGGAAAGGGCCGGCACATCGATCTATCTCAGCTTGAGGCTGGAGTCCATTTCCTGGCCCCTCTGCTGGTGGACTACTTCACAACGGGGCGGGAGGCCATACGCTCCGGAAACCTTGACCCCGTTGCCGCCCCTCACGGGGCCTTCCCCTGCCGGGGGGAGGATCGGTGGCTGGCCATAGCCTGCTCTACACAGGAGGAGTGGCATTCCCTGTGCCAGGTGATGGGGCTCCAGAAGATGGCCGAAGACCCTCGCTTCACCACCCTTGAGGCTCGCAAGCTGAACGAGGGAGAGCTGGGCGACATGGTTGCCAGGTGGAGCCAGACACAGGAGGCCGATGTGGCTATGGGCCTGTTGCAGCAGGCGGGCGTGCCCGCCGGTGTGGTGCAGGATAGTAGGGATGTCTCAAACGACCCCCAGCTCACCCACCGGGGGTACTGGGTAGAGCTGGAGCACCCCGAGATGGGCCGGCATCGCTATCCCGCACCGGCCTTCACCCTTTCACGCACCCCGGCTCAGCTACACCCCTCACCGTGTCTGGGAGAGCACAACGAGTTCGTGTGCCGTGAACTCTTGGGCCTTTCCGAGGAGGAGTATATACAGCTACTGGTGGAGGGCGTTCTGGAATAGCATTCTTCCTCAGCCTACCACTCTGCGTACCGGGGCAAAAGAGGTGGTCCGATTGGAAAGAAGGAAAAGGGATAGGAGAGGCGGCAGGCCTGTTCATCCCTTGGGGGGTCTGGGGGGCTCCTGCCCTCCAGATAAATAAACAGAGGGTAGGATGGCCGGAAGAAAAGAGTTTGCTAAGCAAACGTCTACCTCATAGTTGAAACCCTTGGGGGCTTGATGTACAATGTCATGCCAGCATGGGGACGAAGTTAAGCAAAGCTGCTAGGGTCAGGCCCTTCGGGGCCTGTGGCTGTTTTCGCCCTTCGGCTCATGACTCAAACCGGGTCACTGGGAATATCAACCTTTTCCCCTCTCTGGCACTGGGCCTACTGCTGCTGCCGGGCCTCTTGTAGCGTAAGCTGCAAGAGGCCAACTTACGCTAACTTCATCACCATATATCTCGTATTAGCCCTTTTAGAAATCCTTTATCCGCGGGCTATTCTAATCGGTCCCAAATTTTGGTAAAACAAGGAGTGGATGGAGTGTACCCCTTTATATCTGAGGAGCAGAAGATGACAGTGGCCAGCATCAGGGAGTTCGTGGCCAAAGAGGTGATCCCCGTGGCACCAACCTTAGAGGCCCGCAACGAATACCCGTGGACGTTGGTGGACAGATTCAAGGAGATGGGCCTGTTCGGCTGCATCATCCCCCAGGAGTACGGCGGCCTGGGGATGGGCTTTGCCACATATGCCTTGGTGGTGGAGGAGGTAGCAGCAGGCTGGATGAGCCTGGTGGGCCTGTTCAACACGCACCTCATCATGGCCTACATCGTAGTGAACCATGGCACCTTGGAGCAGAAACGGAATCTGCTGCCGGCCATGGCCCGAGGGGAGAAACGGGGGGGCCTGGCCCTGACCGAACCCGATACCGGCAGCGATGTTCAGGCCATCCGCACCACCGCCACCCGCCAGGACGGCCACTATGCCCTGACCGGCAGCAAAATGTTTCTCACCAACGGCCGCAACGGCAACACCTTCGCCCTGCTGGCCCGGACCGACCCCAACGCCACCCCTGCTCACCGCGGCCTAAGTTGCTTTATAGTAGAGAAAGGGCCTGGATTTGTGGTAGGTTCCGACGCCGATAAGATGGGTTACCGCAGCATTGACACCTGTCAGATATTCCTGGAGGAGATGCCCGTGGCGGCTTCCACCCTGGTGGGGGGCAAGGAAGGCCGGGGGTTCAGACAGGTGATGGACGGGCTGGAGGTGGGCCGCATTAATGTGGCCGCCCGCGCGGTAGGGGTGGCCCGGGCCGCCCACGAAGCCTCAGTTATGTACGCCCAGCAACGGCACACCTTCGGCAAGCCTATTGCGGAGCACCAGTCCATCCAGATACGGCTGGCCGATATGGCCGTAAACTTGGAGGCCGCCAGACTGCTGACCCACGCCGCTGCAACCCGCAAGGACATGGGCGAGCCCTGTGGCCTCGAGGCGGCCATGGCCAAGCTGTTCGCTAGCGAGACTTCCCTTAACGGTACCATGGAGGCTATGCGGATTCACGGGGGCTACGGCTTTACCAAAGACCTCCCCATAGAGCGTCTTTATCGGGATGCTCCCTTGATGGTCATAGGCGAGGGCACCAATGAAATCCAGCGCCTGTTGATAGCCCGCAAAGTGCTGGAGCGCCACCGAGTTTCACAATAACTTATCTATCCACCTACACAAGAGATGCAGAATACCATGAGACAAAGGCATGGCGGGTTACCCTGGTAGTGCTACCGGCGGCAGTGATGAGAGCGGACTGATAGAGCGACCGGGGCACTAGTACCGGTGCAACGGCCTTCGCTACCAGCTACCGGTGGTGGTGTTCTGTCTTTACCGCTTGGAGTAGGGCGCCCGCCGAGAAGATGTAGTGGCCCCGGTTGGTGCCAGCAAGGCAGATATTCCCGTCAGCCCAGAGGCCGAGGCTGGTCAGGAGGCTTTTCAGAAACTCTGCGCCTCTTGCCAACCGTGGGGGGGGAGGCCGGCCTGGTCCCGTCGCTGGTGGGCTTGGACCAGGTGTCACTCGGTACTGTGGCATGGGAGTGTGTAGGGTCTATGCCAGCCTATAACACCTACCACCTGAATGACCGGGAACTTGAGGCGATGTGCGTTTACCTGCTGGCCCTGGTTGGCGGGCCTGTCACCCCTGCCAAGGAGCCCACTGCCACGCCGGCCGCAGATGAACCTCTCGCAGTTCCCCACCCCCTGAAAGGCAAAGAGCAGTGCCTGGGGTGCCACGCCTCCGGAAGTCCCGCCTTCCCCCAGGTAGCGACCCACAAGGGCAGAACGAGCGATATGTGCACCCTCTGCCACTCCTCAAAGGATTAGGTCAGGGATGAAACGGGCCTGCTTAGGGTGCCTTTTGTTTTCCGGGTAGAGCCACGGTGGCCCAAGCGGTGGAGACGGTCTCTCCCTTCTGGTTCTCGCCGTATAGCTCGCAGTCTACTAGCAGCATATCACCGTCCCGGCGCTTCTCGGTCGCCCTGCCCTTGAGCCACAGGGTGTCTGCCAGGTAGTGGGGCCGACGTAGCTGCACCCGCAGCCGTTTGAGAAAGCCATCATCACCCATCCAGTTGGTGAGAAGATGGGAGAACCAGGAGATGCGCTGGTTGCCGAAATCAAAGCCGCCTCCCACCCCCAGGGCCTGGGCGAATGCCTCGTCCCAATGCCACCGCATCAGGAAATCGGGTATTCCCGTATCGGGGTCGGCCACGAACGCCTTGGGGTGTTTCCACCGGTAAGCCAGGGCTACGCCGCTGGCCCGGAAGAAGGGTGCTCCGGAGCCGGCCAGCCAAGTCATCATCTCGGTAACCGTAAGGGGCCCTTTTACCACCTGGCCTAAGGAGTCGCCGACCGCCACATCCTCCCAGTAGCGGGGTATCGGCCCCCGCCTGCAGTCCTTTTCGTATTCCCGGGCGATACCCTCCAGCTCTTCGGTGGAATAGCGGTGCTTAGTGCGGGGCTGGTATTTACCTTTCTCCTTTACCCGTTGGCGCTCTCCCCT
>JASLXN010000061.1:6879-7991 GCA_030740315.1 Dehalococcoidia bacterium
CACGGGCCACCTCGCCGCCATCGGAGCGGCGGTAAATGGTCTCCTCATACTGATGTATACTCCCCCAGCCCCCCTCTCTCTCCACAACCTCGGCCACGGCGTAGCTGGCCCCGATGCGTTCTCCGGGGCGCACCACTTCCTGAAAGTGCCAGTCGTCTTCGGCCCACAGGGCGGGTACACCAGGCAGGCCAGTGGCGACCATGGCCCCGCTGTAGCTGCTGAAGGTGTAAAGGAAAGTGGGAGGGGCAATGATACTTCGCCACCGTGTGGCCGCGCCGTATTCCTCATCGCCCCACAGTGGGTTATCGTCGCCGGTGCCTTGGGCGAAGTGCCAGAAGGCATCACGGGAGGCCTCCCGGTTCCAGCCCTGTATGGGGAATTCGTTTCCAATCCGGCTGCGAAGGTCTGCTAGGCCCTTTTCCAGGTCACTCTTCTCCACTGGTGCTCTCCTTTGAGGGGGCCACGCCGCCGAGATGCGGTTATGGCCCGGTGCGCTTTACCGTAGCTGATTCATCTGCTAAGCTTACGGCAATATTAGCACGATGGAGGCCGGCGTGTCCCTTTCCGGATACCAACGGGATGGGGGTGGGTTTTACTACGGATGGGTTATAACCTTTGCTATGTTCCTGGTGGTCTTCCTCTTCTGGGGCACCTTCTACAGCTTCGGCGTATTCTTCAAGCCTCTGGCCGCTGACTTCGGATGGGGGCGGGCCGCTACCTCGGGGCCTTTCTCACTGAGCATGCTGGTACAGGGTATGATGGGCATCGGTGCCGGGATACTGGCCGACCGCATCAGCCCCCGGGGCATCATTGGGGTGGGTGGGGTGGTGACCGCTGTGGGCTACATTCTCATGTCCCGGCTGACCGGGCTGCTGGAGTTTTACTTATACTTCGGGGTGCTGGTGGCTGCTGGGATGAGCGTGAGCTATGTGGTGCCGGTGGCCGTCATACCCCGCTGGTTTGAAGCCCGCCGGGGTTTGGCTCTGGGCATCGCCATGGCCGGGGTGGGGGCGGGCAACATGGTCTTTCCACCGCTGTTCACCCAGCTAATCGGCGCCCACGGATGGCGTACCACCTACCTGCTACTGGGAATCGGCATCGGCGTGGTCTCG
>JASLXN010000062.1 GCA_030740315.1 Dehalococcoidia bacterium
CAGGGATTCCACCTCCCCACTCCTCAGATCGCCGGATGTAGAACCGCCCGGCCGTACCAGCAAATACCGGGCCTCATCCGCAGCAATGAGCCTGGCTAGGACGACCGGGACTCCCCCTTGGTAAGCAGTCAGCACCTCCCACAAAACCTCATCCTGTGTAAGTGGTTCCAGCAGCACATGCATGGTGCCGCCACAGACCAGGCCGTCTTCGTCCAGGCCCTCGTTCAGGTGAAATTCCCGTGGCCGAGCGCTGCCGCCGTGCTCCATCAGGGCCATGGCTTCGGCCCAAACATCACTCTCCACGCAGCCACCCCCCAGAGTCCCCGCCAGGGTGCCGTCCCGGCGCACCAGGAGACGGGCACCGGGCTTCTGAGGGGTAGAGCCGGACACCTTCACCACGGTGGCCATAACTGGAGGATGCCCAGCCTTCACCAGCCGGAGAGCCTCCTGGTACAGAAACATCAGCCCCCCCGGCCCTGCATAGCATGAAATAGGGCCTCCGGGTTCATGGGCAACTCCCGGATGCGGACCCCGGTAGCGTTATGAATTGCATTGGCCAAGGCAGGCAATGGGGGTATGATTGGGGTCTCGCCCACACCTCTGATACCGTAGGGGCCGTCCGATGCGGGGATCTCCAAAATGACCGTATCTATGAACGGCACATCGGTGGCGGTAGGGGTCTTGTAGTCCAGCAGATTGGCATTCTGCAGGACACCGCTCTCGCTAAACTGATAACCCTCCATGAGCGCCCAGCCGATGCCCTGGACGGCACCGCCCTGTATCTGCCCCTCCACTTGGGTAGGGTTCACCGCCCGCCCTACATCCTGGAAGGCTGTGTAATTCAGCAGCTTCACCTGGCCGGTCTCCATGTCCACCTCCACATCCACTACATGGGCAGAAAAAGCAGGGGCCGGCTGCATTCGGGCCACAGCGCCTGTGGCGGTAACTGGACCACCCCGCCGCAGGCTCTGCCGGCCCAGGTCGGTAAGGGTGAGCCGCTTGTCCTGTGAAACACGGGACGAGAAGATGCCGGTGTCGTACTCCAACTCTTGGGGGTCCACCTCTAACTCGGCGGCGGCCCGCTCCCGCAGCAGACCCAGCATCCGAGTACAGGCCTGGTTGACGGCGTTGCTCATAGTATAGGTGATTCGGCTGCCTCCGCTGACCTCCGTATGGCCCACCGAGTCCGTGTCGCCCACGGATACGCTTATCTTGGACGGGTGCACCCCCAACTCCTGGGCGGCCACCTGAAGCATGGTGGTACGGGTGCCGGTGAGATCCACCGACCCCACCACTAGGGAGAAGGAGCCATCATCCTGTAGCGTTAGGTTGCAGCTTGAGGGCATAACAGCCCCCGGCCAGAAGGCCACAGCCAGCCCCCGGCCCCGGTGTGGGCCTTTCAAGGGGGTGGTCCAGGATGGGTGCGCAGCCACCCGTTCCAGAAGGGGCTGCAAGCCGATGCGGTTGAAGGCGCGGCCGACCGGCATGGGTTCCCCTTCCTGGGTGGCATTACGGCGCCGCAACTCCAAGGAGTCTATGTCGAGCTTTTCCGCCAACAAATCCATCTGGCCCTCCACGGCGAAGGCCCCCTGGGGAGCGCCCGGTGCCCGGAGCGCCCCTATCTTGGGGTGGTTGGTCACTACCTCGTATCCCTCTAGGCAGATGTGGGGAATTTTGTAGGGAGCAAGGCTGGTAAGGTAAGCGGCCACCACCGGGGCGATGGGGAAAGCACCGGCGTCGAAAACCGCCCTCATTTTTACTGCGGTCAGCCTGCCATCAGCGGTGGCGCCCGCTTTAACCGTGATAGCCGTAGCCGGGGCGGGGTAAGTAGCACGCAACACCTCCTCACGACTCATAACCAGCTTGACCGGACGGCCTGTCCTGCGAGCAAGGAGCACCGCCGGCAGCTCCAGCACCGAGTTCAGCTTGCCTCCAAAGCCACCCCCAATTTCCACGGGAACCACCTTCACCTGCGAGGAGTTGAGCTCCAGCACCGAGGCAAGCTGAGAGCGGAGGCTGAAGTTGCCCTGGGTGGAGGCCCACACGGTTATGCGCCCACCCGGGTCTGCACGGGCCACCGCCGCCATAGGCTCCAAGTAGCCCTGATGCACTGTACGGGTACGAAAGGTGTGCTCCACCACCACATCCGCCACCTGGAAACCTTCCTCCACATCCCCGCGGCTTACGTTATATGTGGCCGCGATATTGCTGGGTCTGTCCAGGGTGCCATCCCGCGTGCGGGTGCGCTGCTCGGGGTGAACGAGAGGAGCGTCCTCTTTCATAGCCTCCTCAGGATCCAGCACTGCGAGCAGCGGCTCGTATTCTACCTCTATAAGTTCCAGGGCGTCCTCCGCTATATGGGGGTCTGTAGCCGCCACCGCTGCCACGGCGTGGCCATGATACAGCACCTTGCCGTGAGCCAGGGCCACCTGCCGGATGTGGTCCAGGTTAAGCTCCACCTCACCTCTCGCTATTACCCCTCCTTTTTTTAAGGCGGGGAAATCAGCGGCAGTGACCACGGCCTTAACCCCCTCCAAGGCCAGTGCCCTGGTGGCATCTATCTTCTTTATGTAAGCATGGGCATGGGGGCTACGCAGCACCCTTCCATGTAACATCCCCGACAGGCTAATATCAGCGGCGTAAACCGCCCTGCCGGTGACCCGGTCCGGGGCGTCCACCCTGGCCAGCCGCTCTCCGATGAATCTGGAAGACATATATCCCTATCCTACAGCCATTACAGCACGTACCACCTTGTCGTAGCCCGTGCAGCGGCAGAGATTTCCGGCGATAGCCATGCGCACCTCCTGCTCTGTAGGATGAGGGTTCTCCTGAAGCAGGGCGTAGGCCACCATAACCAGGCCGGGGGTGCAGAAGCCGCACTGGAGGCCGCCGTGGTCTATAAAGGCCTGCTGGAGGGGGTGAAGTGCACCGCTGCGGGCCAGACCCTCTATAGTAAACACATCGCTACCATCCACCTCCACCGCCAGCACTAGGCATGAGTTAACCGGCCTCCCGTTTAGCAGAACGGTGCAGGCGCCACAGTTGCCGTCGCCGCACCCCTCCTTGGATCCAGTCAGCCCCAGCCCGTCACGCAAGAGCTCTAATAGGGTGACGCGGGGCTCAGCCAGCGCCTGGCGTTGCTCACCGTTCACCGTAAGCGTTACGACTCGCTTCATCAGTCCTCTTTCATATCCGGTGGCCCCGGACGGATGCTATTACTGCGACTTTGCAAAGAACCCCTGCTCCATCTCTTCCAGCATAGAGCGGCAGAAACCCTGCATCTCCTGCATCTACTCTGCGCTCATGGCACTAAAACTGTGATCCATCATCTCGGGCAACATCTTGCCCATTATGTTCTGCTTCTGCTCAGAACTCTGCCCCTTCATTCAGCAGTCCATCATAAAGTCTGTGAAATCCATGGCTCCCCTTCCTTGCTAAACCCGAATACCCTGGGCCTCTGCGCTTTTCAGCAAGGTCCGTCCGGCGAGCACACCAACTAGGTGGCGGCGGTAGTCCGCCGAAGCCCGGACATCGCTGATGGGCTGACACTCCCCCGCGGCCTCTTCAGCCGCGCGGCTTACAAGCTCCGCTGTAGGCCGCTGCCCTTCCAGCACGCCCTCCGCCCGGCGGGCGCGGAGGTGGGTGGGTCCTACCGCGGCCATTACTATCCTGGCCTGATAAACCATGCCTCCCTCGCTAAACTTTAGCAAGGAGGCCACCCCGGTAACGGCTATGTCCATCTCCTGCCGGGGCGTGAACCGTAGGTAGCTAACCGCGCTGCGGTCTGGTGGAGGCGGCACCACCACCTCCACCAGCAGTTCACCCGTTCCCAGCACCGTTTTCCCAGGGTCGGTGTTGAACTCCTCAACGGGGATTTCCCTTCGACCAGCAGGGCCGGTCACAACCGCGTGGGCACCCAGGCAGATGAGACCTGGCACCGTATCCGCGGAGGGGGCAGCGTTGCACAGGTTGCCCCCCAGCGTGGCCCGGCTCCTTATCTGCACCGAGCCCACTAGGCTGCAGGAGTAAGCGATGGCGGGGTAAAGACGGGTCACATCCGGATGGGCCGCAATATCGGCGAGGGGGACAGCAGCCCCAATGTGCAAGCCCTCCCCCACACAGCTCAGCTGGCGCAGCTCCGGGATGCGCTTAACATCCACCACTAGGGGCGGATGGGCACGAAAGTAGCGCATCTGAGGCAGGAGGTCGGTGCCACCGGCCAGTGGGCGGGCTGCAGGTCCGGCGCTATCCAGATGGGACACGGCCTCAGCAAGGCTGCCTGCGGCGACATACTCAAAGGGTTTCATAGCGTATCTCCATAAGGCTGCGGAAACAACATGTTACCCAAGATATCCCTTTTGCCGCAGCATTTCAAGCACTTACAGGAGAGATTGCTCGGCAAGAATCGTCTTTACCGTCCACCCACCAGGTTAGATTATCTCAGGAAACGAAGTCAGCCAAAACTCGCACGAGACCTGGGGCCGTAGCGCCCGAATCTTTGCCGGGCGGCCAATAAGAGGCGTAGGCGGGAGCCTATGTCCGGATTTCCTCCCGCATGAAGCGAATGTAGGCGATGGTAAAGGTGACTACGGTGAGTCCCACTAGGGCGATAAGGTGGGGCCACACCAAAAGCATGGTCTGATGAAGGGAAAGGGCGCTGGGCGTTATCTGAGAGTATGGACCCAGCGGGCTGAGCAGCATAGTAGCCACCTGCGTTGCCGTAGGGGTCAGCAATGTAACGGTAGCCTCCCGGAATAGGTAAACCGGGGAAAAGAGCATAGCATTCCCCTGTATGCTACCATGTCTAATCTGCTGCTCCAGAGTAGAGGTATCGGCCACGGCGAAATCGGCTATAGACCTGGCCACCATCAGGATAAACAGGCTGAAGAAGAGCCACAGGCCTATGGATACCAGCGCCGAGAGCACTGGCCGTTCGAAGAAGACCGAGGCCAGTATGGCAACCCCCAGCCAAAAGGTTATGTATAGCACGCTCACCACCAGGAATACGGCCATGAAGGCTATTTCCTGAAAGCCCGGAGGATAGCCCAGCAGCCTCATGCCCATGCCGCCAATGATGAGAAATATCGTCAAGAAGACCAGCCCAATAGTGGCCGCACCGGCAAGGAACTTGCCATTTATCACCGCATCGCGGTATACCGGCTGCGCCAGCAGCCGTCCCAGGGTGCGTCGGGAGCGCTCCCCGCTGATGGCGTCAAAGCCCAAGGCCAGACCTATAAAGGGGCCATAGACTCCCACGAAGGTGACGAACGAAGGCTTGAGCAGCCCGGCGCCGGTGGTGAACAGCCGTAGGAACACCATCTCCGTGGGGGCATTTGCCACATCCGCCCGTATGGTCTGCGCCGCCACGAATACCGTATACACCCCAGATAAGGCGATAAAGGCAAGCAGCACCACGAAGCGGCGGCTGCCCAGATAGTCAGTCATCTCTTTCCAGAAAATGGCCCCCATCTACTTGTCCTCCCCCCCGGTGAAATAGCGGAGGTAAATCTCCTCCAGAGTCAAGTCCTTGGAGCGCATCTGCACCAGAAGGCAGTCCCGGTCCAGAATGGCCCGGGCCAGGCTGGGCCGCGTTTGGGGTTGGCAGCGCACGGTTATGAAGCGCTCAGCGGCATCCACGTGCTCCACTCCATCCACCCGCCTGAGGTCTGCCAACAGGGCCTCGTCCCAACCCTCCACCTCTATATCCACCATCAGTCCCTGGGTGCCTAAGGCCTGCCCCAACTCCTCCACCGTGCCCAGAGCGACCATCCGGCCACGGGACATAATGCCCACCCGTCGGCATACCTGCTGCACCTGGTGCAACTGGTGTGAAGAGATTACTACCGTAATCCCCTGCTCTTGGCTGAGGCGTTGGATTAGCTCCATGACCCGGTTTACTCCCTCTTGGTCCAGCCCCAAAGTAGGCTCATCCAGGAACACCACCCGTGGCTCTTTCACCATGATATCGGCTATGGCCAGGCGCTGACGCATGCCGCGGGAAAACTGGCCCACCTTTTTATCGGCCACCTCCCCCAGGCCCACATAGCCCATGGCCCGGTGAATGGCCTCCTCGGCCTGCCGCCGCGGTATGTGGTTAAGACGAGCTGTGTATATCAGGTTCTGGCGTGCGGATAGGTCTTCGTAGAAGCCCACGCTCTCAGGCACATAGCCCGCAATGCGCTTCACCTGTATAGGTTCACGGGTGGCATTGTGACCCCACACCAGTGCCTCACCCATAGTAGGCTCGGTGAGGCCCAGCCACATCAGAATGGTAGTCGTCTTGCCCGAACCATTAGGGCCTAAAAAACCGAACACCTCCCCTGGCTCAATTGCTAACTCCAACCCATCCACAGCTACAAAGCCATCATAGCGTTTGGTGAGTTTGCGGGCCTCTATCGCTTGGGTACCATCGGAAACCTGCGTTGTCATCTGCGTCCCAAACGCACCAATACCCCACCAAGGGCCGCCAGCACCACCACCACTATACCCAGGCCAACCCAGCCCCACACCGTTGTGGCCAGCACTGTCACCCTCACCTCCACATCATCACTTGCCAGCAGGCTTGACGCCGCTACAGAAAGGGAGTAGTCCCCGGGGATTGTTTTGTCCGGAGCTGAAATCTCCAGATTCACCTCCCGGGGCTCCTGTGAGTCCAGGATATCTATCCTTTCAGGCGAAAAGGTGACCTCCCACCCGTCCGGTTTACCGGCGAAGAAGCTGATGTCCGCGAGTTGGGCCGAACCCCCGTTGGCCACTATCATGGTAAACGGTGATGCCTGCCCGGCGGTAACCTTGGTGTTGAGCCGGCCGGTGGCAGTGCCCAGCAAGATATCATAGGTGCCGGTGACCACGGCCTGAAGCTCCATCTCGGCCTCGGCATCGCCCGAGCGTACTACCACCGTAATCGGGAAGGTGCCTGCCTCCACACGCGGTGGCGGGGTGGCTGAGACTTTCAGACCCTGGGTCCGTCCCGATTTCATGCTGATAGTGGTCACCTGTTTCCTCTCGAACTCGGGCTCGAAGCCTATCTGCCAGCCCGCCGGGGCGACAGAGCTGAGCTCAAAGGTACGGTCCTCGCCGACGTTGTTCTGTACATCCACCTTGAACTCAAATGCCGTGCCCGAGGCGGCGCGCAACACCGGGAACTGGGATTCTATGCTAACGCCGCCCGAAGCCTCCTCACCCCCCACAAACACAGTTAGCTGCAGCGACGCCGCAGTTCCGCTCTCCGTAGTAGCCTTGATGGCGAAGGTGTAGTCCCCCGGCTTCACGCTGCTGGAGGGCTTGGCCCGGAACTGTAGTTCAGTCCTGTTTGTCTGCTCATCCAACTCGGCCTGGGCATCCGGGGCCGTCAAGTACACTCGCCTGACCTCAAGTCGAGGGAACTCCCGCTCCACCACAACCATCCAGCCCTCAGGAGCCAAGGGGATACTCACATTAACTGTCTGCGGAGTCTCCGATAGGTTCTCCACCGTGAACGGGAGCTTAACCTCTTCGCCTCGGTCTACCACCACACTGAGGAAGGGTGCAGTGAGCGTGAGTTGCTGCCCAGCGACAGCCGCCGGCGCCAACACCCAACCCATGACCGCAAGAAGCAGGGCCATTCGCAACCAAATAGCAGACGGGAACACTTTCATGGAATCATACCTCACCATCATTGCGATTGTTTTTGAGTAAATCTAATATGGAACTCTCTCCACATTCTGTCAAGTAGGGGTATATGCGGCCGAGCAACCGTCCCACCTTTGCACACCTAAGGGCTACCCTCAGCGAAGGGGTTAGCGGTACTGGTAGGAGCCGACTATCTGTCGGAATGTTCCCCACATCGCTCGCCACTACCACCCTTGCTTTTTAAGGAGCTACATATCCTTGCTGAGTCAGGAACTCACGCACGGCCTCCGGGTTGGGCAATACGCGGGAGCCCAGAGCATCCAAAGCG
>JASLXN010000063.1 GCA_030740315.1 Dehalococcoidia bacterium
TCCATCGGCATGGGGCACTTCATGCATGCTGCCCGACGCAATGTAGATATGGTGATGTTGCTCCTCAACAACGAGGTATACGGTATGACCGGAGGCCAGATGGCCCCGACAACATCCTCCGGGATAACTACCACCACCACTCCCTTTGGTATGAGGGAGTCCTCCTTTGACGCCGTGAAGCTGGCCGTGGATGCCGGAGCTACCTATGTGGCCCGGTGGACCATAGCCCAGCCCTTCCAAATAGCAAAGTCCTTCAGGAAGGCTTTGGATCACAAGGGGTTCTCCATGATTGAGTTCATCTCCATCTGCCCCACATATCGGGGCCGACTCAATGAGATGACCTCGCCAGTGGACATGCTGCGGCGGCTCAAGGCGGAAACGGTATTCCTGAAGGATGCCGCAAAGATGAGTGAGGACGAACTGGAGGGGAAGCATGTGGTGGGGGAGTTCTTGGAGCGGGATGATCGTACGGAACTGTCTCAAGTTTATGAGCGGCTCTGGTCCGAGAGAGGGGGGAGGGGATAGGCGGCAATGTCGGTTATTTTCTCCGATAAAGGCAAGTCCTTGATTGTAGCTCGCGACAGGTGTAAGGGGTGCGAACTGTGTATAGAGGTGTGCCCGGTGGATGTGCTGGAGCCGTCCGACAAACTCAATAGCCGAGGAGTAACTTTCCCGGCTATTAAGCGGGAAGGCAAATGCACTCTGTGTACCCTGTGTGAGAATATGTGCCCTGACCTTGCCATCTACATCCTGCCAGATTCAGCGTAAAACTGCCCTACTTCCAGCACCTCTGCCTCGCCTAACGGCTTTTTATCGAAGGGCTACAGAGGGAGCGTCCCTATTAGATGCTTCTTGGAGTGGGAGGAGGGCCTTGTGCTTCGTTTCGTAAGTATCGTTGTAAGGTGCATACTATAGACCATTCTTTACGCCCTCCGAAGGAGTCCGGTCAGAATGGAGTATCGGACTCCATAAGGCGGAGAGTCCTTCGGACAGGGTGACAAAATATGCCTGTCATTCTGAGCACAGCGGAGAATCTCGTTGTCTATTAATTATACGATCGAGCACTAGTCTTCCTGGGGGGCTTGGAGGACTTAGTCCTCAGCTATAAATTCTACGGCCGGGTCGGTGGGAAGAGCTCGGGCTGATAAACAGAGCAACTCGCTTCGTTGACGCTGCTCAGTGCCGTTGCTATTATGAAATTGGCCCCCACTAAGAGGCTATCAAGAAGCCGTGTTATTCTGAGACTTGGCCCATCAAAACATAGTAGGGAGGATTACATGGACTGGGGTATGGCAAATCGCCTGGCACAGCTAATACAGCCGGATGGCCGCTGTCTCTTCATGCCGGTGGACCACGGCTACTTCCAGGGCCCTACTCGTAACCTGGAGCAGCCCGGTAAGACCCTGGAGCCGCTGTTGCCCTACACAGACGCTGTCTTTATCACTAGAGGGGCGCTACGCTCCTGTGTGCACCCGGCACGGGCCAAACCCATAATCCTCAGGGTGTCAGGCGGCACCAGCATGGTTGGGAAAGACCTAGCCAATGAAGGGATTACCACTTCTTTAGAAGAGGCGGTGCGTCTCAACGTAGCCGCACTTGGAATGTCCATCTTCGTGGGCACCGACTACGAGAAAGAGTCTTTGCTGAATTTAACAACGCTGGTTGACGATGCCGAGAGGTACGGAATACCGGTTATGGCGGTTACCGCCGTGGGCAAGGAATTGGAGAAGCGAGATGCCCGCTACTTATCGCTCTGCTGCCGCATTGCGGCGGAGTTGGGTGCCAGGGTGGTGAAGACCTACTGGTGCGAGGACTTTGAGGTGGTGGTTAATGGGTGCCCCGTCCCGGTGGTGATTGCCGGCGGTCCACAGGTGGATACAGAGCTTGAGGTTTTACAATTCGTCCATGATGGCATTCAAAGGGGGGCCATCGGGGTTAACCTGGGCAGGAACATTTGGCAGAACGAGTTCCCCGTGGCCATGATAAAAGCGATCAAAGCCATAGTCCACCAGGACGCCACTCCGGAAGAGGCTTTGGCGCAGTATAATAGCGCCAAAAGCGCAGAGTTTGCCCGTTAAAGGCTGACCTGATGCGTGCTGCTGTTTATTATAGCAACCATGATGTGCGGCTGGAGGAGTTGCCCACACCGGGCATCGGCCCCGGCGAAGCGCTGGTGAGGGTTGCGGCCAGCGGCATCTGTGGCAGCGACGTTATGGAGTGGTACCGCATCCAAAAGGCTCCACTGGTGCTGGGCCACGAGATGGCTGGACAGATTGTGACACTGGGAGAGGGGGTGGGACACTACCGTGCAGGAGACAGGGTCATCGTGGCCCATCATGTCCCCTGTAACACCTGCCGCTATTGCCTGTCCGGCCGCCACACGGTCTGCAATACCCTCCGCTCTACTAATGTAGAGCCTGGCGGTTTCGCAGAGTACATCCGCCTGCCGTCTATTCTGGTGGACCGTGGGGTGTTCCCTCTGCCGGAAGAGGTGTCTTTTGAGGAGGCCACTTTCACGGAACCACTGGCCTGCGTCCTCCGGGGGCAGCGGCTGGCTGGAATGAGGCCTGGTATGAGCGTAATGGTTATCGGCAGCGGAATCGCCGGGCTGCTGCATATACAGGCAGCCAGGGCGCTGGGGGTGGGACGGATAGTGGCCACAGATGTTGTAGATTTCCGACTGGAGGCTGCCTTACGCTTTGGGGCGGGGTACGCTATCCACGCTGAGGAGGCGGTGCCGGAGCGCCTGCGTCAGCTCTTTGATGGATGGCTTCCCGATATATCCATCGTGTGCGCTGGGGCCACAGGAGCCATAGAACAAGGGCTGCGCTCGGTGGAACGGGGAGGCACGGTACTCCTGTTTGCACCCGGCACGCCGGGAGCTACCGTCCCGCTGCAGGTCAATGATGCTTGGTTCAATGGTACTAACATCGTTACTACATACGCCGGCAGCCCGACTGACTATGTTACTGCCCTGGAGCTTATAAGGGCGCGGCGGGTGCCAGTGGGGGAAATGATCACACACAGGCTGGGTTTGGCGGAAACGGACTGGGGTTTTCAGCTGGTGGCAGAGGCACGGGACTCCATAAAAGTTATTATTGAACCTCAGAAGTAGGGTGGTATGATTGCCCATTTGCGGCTGCTGGCCAGGGAGAGGCTGAACAAAATCCTGGAGAGGGACCGTAGGGTGTAGGGGGCACTGGGGGCCCTTACGGGGAAGATGTAGCCGGGTACGCTATTGATGCTGGTGATACTGGTTACCGTCCTAACTTCTCGAGACCATTCACCTTTGCCGTGTTGGAGCTTAGCGGTAGGAAGGATGTCTGCCAGAGTGGCATTGTGGCAGCCTGAGCTTCGCGCTTGGGCGGGTTTCCTATTATCCTGTATATTGACATAGCCGCCGTAGGGGTGCTTTCCTTTGCTACCGTTTCAGCCCGCTGCCTATAGACACGGTACGGTTTTGCCGGTTTCTGGCGGGCAGCGTTCGTGCTTCTGTTGGCACCTTATACCCTGATAGCCTTGGCCGTCATCTTCAACAACCTGCCGCTTAATTCCTTTTTATGAGTGCTGCAGGTGGGCCGGTTGCCGGGTGCAGGGAGGGGGATTTGAGTACGGTTAGGCCCGCATACTATACTGGACTCAGATACTGATGTTACAAAGGAGGCGTTGTGGCGGCTTACGAAGATAGGGATACCCGTGATCCCGGTACTGGGCTGTATCCGACGCCCGTAGTGATGGTGACGTGCGTGGATGACATGGGCAGGCCCAACATCATCACTTTGGCCTGGGCCGGGGTGGTGTGCTCCGAGCCGCCGCAGCTGGGTATTGCCGTGCGTCCCAGCCGCTACTCTTATGCAATGCTGTGTCGAAGTGGACAATTCGTGGTCAATGTGCCTTCGCAGGGAGTGCTTCACGCCACTGATGTCTGCGGTAGGGTAAGCGGCCGTGACCAGGATAAGTTCGCCCTCACCGGCCTCACCCCGCTCCCTGGCACCAAGGTGGAGGCCCCCCTTCTGGCCCAGTGTCCGGTGAACCTGGAGTGTATACTGCGCCACCGCCTGGCCCTTGGCTCTCATGACCTCTTTATAGGGGAGGTGGTCGCCCACCATGTGCGCAATGACATCATAGGTGAGCACGGGCGACCGGACTTCGGTAAAGCCAGTCCCTTCGCATACGCATTGGGAGAATACTGGGGGCTGGGGGAGTTGCTGGGCAAGCACGGACTTTCGCGGCCTAAATAAAGCCACCGGCGGTTCAAAATTGTAGCTACCCACCCTCATCGTCCTCCAGGATGATGGCATCCGTGGTACAGCTGCAGTCGTATTCCTCTAAGTGCAAATTGTGAATAGGTGTGGGGCATAAGTATGTATTGATGGTTGTAAAAAAGGTAAACAGGTTGTTTAGCAACGGTTGTACTCGTTGCCCTATTCGAACAATGTATCGGTCTGACAGATTGGCCTTCCTGCGGCCCAGGGCTCACGTGCCCGGTAGCTTTTTCTGATGGGCGTGGCGCCGGATCTTGGGTGGAAGGGAAATAATATGCTGGCTAAATCAACTTGATAAACGCAGTGGCAGGGCCTTATCCCCTATCCTGGTAGGAGCGCAACAAAAGCTCCTGGGGGTAGAGCACCTGGGCATGGACGCCGTGACGCCGGAGGCCGTACAGCAGGTGGAGGCGGCAGCCGGGGCAGGAGGTGGCTACCGCCGATGCCTCAGCAGCGGCGATGTGCGAGACTTTCCGCTCCAGTATTCGGTGTGATAGCCGAGGGTGACGGAGGAGGTAATTACCGGCCCCGCCGCAGCAAGAATCGGCTTCGGCCATATCGGCCACCTCAATACCAGGGATGGCCCTCAAAACTTGGTGGGCTTCCTCACCGCCCCCCAGGCCTCTACCCAGGTGACAGGGAATATGGTAGGTTACGCGCAGCCTGGTCTCCGTCTGTCCCTTCCTTAGCGGGACGTTGACCAGGAACTGGCTTACCTCCATCACCTTGGAGGCCAGGCTGGAGGCTCTATCCGCCCACTCTTGCTCATCTGAAAATAGCTCTGGATAGGCCTTGAGGAAAGAGCCACAGGTGGCACAATCAGTGACCAGCGCGTCCAACCCTGCGGTTTCTATGGCGGATATATTTCTTCGCGCAAGTCCCCTGGCCCCTTCAGGCTGGCCATAGGACGTAAAAGGTTTGCCACAACATACCTGTGCCGGGAAGGTGACCACCTGGCAGCCGTTGTAGCGTAGCACCTCGATGGTTGCTCGGCTGGCCTGGGAGAATAACAAGTCCTGACCGCAGCCTACGAAGTAACCCACACGGTAAGCCCTGGACTGGCCGTATGGGGCCATCTCCTGGGTCAAAGAGGGGCGCAGGGGTCGTGTGATGGTGGGGAGGGCAGACAGGGAGTATGGGCGGTGTGGTAGTATCCGCAAGAGGGGATATGCCCACTTCTGGCGGTCTGGAAACGGCAGGGCGTGACGCAGCACGAGCTGCTGGAGAAGGGGTGGAGGCATTTCCGCCCTAAGCAGCTCGCGTGCCCGGCTAACTGCATCGGACACGGGTACACCCGAGGGGCATACCGCCACACAGGCAATGCAGTCCAGACAGCTGTCGATATAGCTCAGGAGAGTGGGTGTGGGCTGTAACTCGTTGCAGACTAGGCCCCGTGCCAAGGCCACCCGGCCCCTGGGGGAGAGTGGCTCCACAGGATGTGCATTGTAAGTGGGGCAGACAGGCAGACACAGGCCGCATCGGAGACAGGAGTCAGTTGCCGGCAACAGTCCTTCGGCCAACTCAGCCAGTGGCTACATTCCTAGTGCTAGGGAACAGTTTTCCTGGATTGAGCAGTCCCTTGGGATCCAAGCCGTCCTTGATAAACCTCATTACCCTCATCTCGGTGGGGCTTATCTTGAGGGGTAGAAAAGCGGCCTTAGAGACGCCTATACCGTGCTCACCGGATACGGTGCCGCCTAACTCAAGAGCCGTCTGTACCATCTCGGTAACCGCGTGCTCCAACCGGGATATATCCTTTTCCTCCCGGGAACCGGCGATGAAGTAAGGGTGCAGGTTGCCGTCCCCGGCGTGGCCCATCACTCCGGCCAGTATGCTGAATCGGGCACCTATCTCCGCTACTGCCTCCACCATCTCCACCAGACGGCTGGGGGGCACGGTGGCATCCTCTAGGAACAGTACCGGTTGGGTGCCCAAGCCTTGTTGAGGGTGGGCGTGAGCCAGGGCAGGTAACACGGAGCGGCGGGCCAGGGTTAGGTGCTCAGCCTGCTGGGGCGTTTCAGCTACCCTCACTTCCATTGCGCCATATTCTCGGCAGAGGCTAGCCAGTTGCTCCGCTTCCTGGGCGGCGGAATCGGGTGTGCCGTCGGCTTCTATCAGGAGCACAGCCTCGGCGCCGGTGGGGGTTCCGGTTCGGGTATGGGCATCAACACAACGGAGTGTTGTGCCGTCCATGAACTCCAGGGTGGATGGCAGTAGCCTGTGGGACACGATTGCGGACACGGTGGCCGCTGCCTGGGCCGGAGTTCGGAATGCGGCCAGGAGCGTCTTCTTGGCAAGGGGCAGCGGGATAAGGTGCAGCGTAATGCGGGTGAAGACCGCCAGTGTGCCCTCGGAGCCTACCATGAGGCGGGTTAGGTCGTAGCCGGTTGCGTTTTTAGCCGTTGTTGCCCCGGTGGTCATCACCTCGCCGTCGGGCAGAACTACCTCCAGGCCCAACACATAGTGGCGGGTGACGCCGTACTTGAGTGCTCGCAATCCTCCGGCACCCGTTGCCACATTGCCGCCAATGGTGCAGGCACCGGCGCTTGACGGATCCGGTGGATAGAACAGGCCTTGGGCCTCCACGGCTTGGTGAATGGCGCCGGTGGTGACACCCGGCTCCACTACGGTGACCAGGTTGGTGGCATCAACATGAAGGATACGGTTCATACCGGTTAGGCACACCACCACGCTCTTCCCCGGAGCCGGCAGGCTTGCACCGGAAAGCCCTGTACCCGCCCCCCGCGGAACAACGGGTACCCCCAGCCGGTAGCATAGCCCTAGAAGTTGCGACATCTCTTGAGTTGAAGCTGGGAAGACCACCGCTTGGGGGAGGTTACTGGATGAGGGGGAGGCATCATAGCTGTAACAGAGCAGGTCCTCAGGCGAGGAGAGCACCCTCTCCCGGTTAACAACCCTCTCTAAATCTGCGACCAGACTGCGGGACGACATACTTGATTATACATCGCGGGAGAAGCCGGCGCCATCTCGCCAGCTCTTTGAAACTGTACCCACCGGGTGGTACAATAAAGGCAGAGGAATCCAGCCTTAGAATAGAATAAAGGAGACACCAGGGTAGGTAGCAGGTGAGACAAAAGTCATATATCCGTGACTTGCTTCTGGGTAAAATGGAACCTGTAGGGTGGCATTGAAGGAGTAATGTAATCTCGGGTGGCAACTATGATTTTTGACAAGACGTTCTGTCCCGGCAGCAAATCCTTCAGGGAGCCTATGCCTGAAGACTATACTTGCCAGCAGTGCGGCTATGAAGTTGAGATATGGACCCATGAATTAAGGGGCACCTGTCCCAAGTGTGGTGCCTCCGTTTTTAAAGAGAGGACGCCTTCTTGTATAGATTGGTGCCAGCATGCCAAAGAATGTGTGGGCGAGGAGACATTCGATCGGCTTATGGAGGGAAAGGAATAAATATGGCTACGCCTGGTACGGAAAACACGCAGCAGGGAGACCAACCAGAACTCGCGTGCCATCGGTGTGGCGCTGTTAGCGAGCAGAGGCCGCTGTTACCGGTGGTAAGCCAGAGCACCCAGCAATGGGTATGCGTGCGCTGCCTGCCTGAGCTTATACACGGCTCACATTAGCCGTCGGTGATTGGTGGATGGGCTGTGGCTGCGGCAAAGGAACAAGCTTTTTCAGTTTGCACTCAGCA
>JASLXN010000064.1 GCA_030740315.1 Dehalococcoidia bacterium
GTTTGCCTGGCTACGGGCAAATCGGCCCTCGCGAGCTCTTCCATCTTTGCCTGAATCGTTGCAAGGTTGGCCTCAGTAAACCCAGGATCGTAGGCAAAATCGTAGTAGAAGCCGTCCTCAATGGGGGGGCCGATGGCGAACCTGGCCTCCGGGAACAGCTCCTGCACGACGCCGGCCATCAGATGGGAAGCCGAATGGCGCATGGTCTTCAGATGGTCTTCTTGAGTGGACAACACTTCCCTTTCACAGCAAGGGGAAGCCACCCGGCTCCCCCCTAGCACCCGCATCAAGTGCTATTTTATACTTAATAGCGGGCCTGCGGCAAGGCGGGGTGATTTTGAAGGAGGTGGGGCTATGGCTTAGGCGGGTCAGGAAGAGCGAGAGATGGTTGCTGGGTGGATACGTGGGCTGAGTAGCGAGGATGCTATTAAGGCTTATAAGGCTATTGTGAGGTAGATTGGCGTGGGCCTGAGCCTTCTTGATAGGCATGCAGAAAGGCGAATCGTCACGACAAAATTACGTTGTGGCTGACTTAGCAGTCGTGATAGTGCCACGTACCTGATTCTATTGGATGCAACTGAAGTTCAGGGCCTAAGGCTGTCCTGTCGCCAAGCTCCCATGTTAGTTCGACCTAGGCCCAAAGAGAACTCCAACTTTCTACTTTGTAATATCGGTTGGCTTTTTGGGCATCCTCTAATTTCATTCGTTGTCCGGCCCCGAGAAGTGTGCTACCATTGAATCCAACTCTGCCCGAGGGGTATGAGGCCCTCTCCGGGCCTTCTATCCGGGTCTTGTGATGCTTAGCAAACAGGAAGGGTCAATTTGAACCAGTGGGAGTGCGTAGTCTGCGGTTATGTCTATGACCCGGAGCAGGGGGACCCTGATAGTGGAGTGGCACCAGGTACCACCTTCGGGGGGCTGCCGGATGGCTGGCAGTGCCCACTCTGCGGCGCCTCCAAGGATGACTTCCACCCGTTGGGGTAAAGGGGTCGGCCCGCGGCCCTTTCCGTTCCCACCCGCCCAGTTGGATTTCTTTGATAGGAGAAGCGGCAAAGGCTATACTGGGTGGCAAGCCTTTCCTCACATCTTCTGGCAATCACCGGCAGTGCGGCGCTGCAAGGGAAATGGGGGATAATATGGTATCGGACGGTCCCAAGTTGGGGATAATTGGCTTCGGGGAGGTGGGCTATCACATGGCCAGAGGCCTCAAAGGTGAGGGACTGGGCTGGGTGGTGGCCTTTAACAACGGCAATAGAAACAGACCCCCCTACTCCGATGCCTTCAGGGAATATGCAGCCGGCATAGGTGTGGTCCTAACTGCCACGGTGGAGGAGTTGGTGCGGGGGAGCGATATTGTTCTGTCCACGGTTGTCCCCACCGCTGCGTTGGAGACAGCCAGAGAGGCATCGCCCTATCTGACATCCGCACACCTTTTCGTTGACCTGAACTCGTGCTCCCCGGAGGCCAAGGAACAGGGCCGGGACCTGGTGTTGACACGGGGTACCCGCTATGTTGACGGTGCCATCATGGATAGACCGGTTTCCGATGAGCACAGGGCCTGCATCTTCGCCTCCGGTGAGGGTGCCGAGGCTTTTCATGATGCCATGGCCGGGTCCGGTATGAACATCCGGGTGATATCCGGAAGGGTAGGGGATGCCGCCCTACTCAAAATGATATATAGCATTATCGCCAAGGGCATGCAGGCACTGCTCCTGGAGAGCTTTGAGACACTCTACAGGGCGGGGCTTGACCCGGGTGTTTATGATGGCCTGAACAACATGGTCAGCCAGTCGGGACTCCTGGAGCGGGCCGGTCCCATCATCGCCCATACGGCCACACACGCCGGACGCAGGGCCGGGGAGATGGAGTTCGTAGGGGACACTCTGCTGCGCCTGGGGGTTGAGCCTACCATGGCGATGGCCACGGCCAAACGCCTCACCTGGTGCGCCGGGCTTGACCTGCCGCAGCACTTCCCTAATGGGCTACCCTCTAACTATAAGGCGGTTTTCGAGGTCGTTAACAAGCTTGTTGGGGAGGGCCAGCCCCGCAACTGAACCGTCCCGGCTGCCAGCCTCCCCCATACCCCCGTAGCCGCCACACCGCTTCCTATCCCAGTGGCCTGCCTTTTGCCCCCCCCGCCAAGGTGATATAATGCTGGGGTAAAACGAGGAGGAGATATGGATTTCAATTTCACTCCGGAGGAGGAAGCCCTCCGGCGACAGGCAAGAAAGGTGGCCGTGGAGGAGTTGGAGCCCCTGGCACCCGAGGCCGACGAGTCCTATGAAGTCACGCCGCAGGTGACCCAGATTCTGGCCCGGGAGGGCCTCTTCCGCTACATCGCCCCTGAAGAGTACGGTGGGCACGGTATTCGGGTGACCAACATATGCATCGTCCGCGAGGAGCTGGCCCGGGCCTGCGCCCAGGCCGATACCACCTTTGCCATGAATGGCCTGGGAAGCTACCCCACCGTGCTGGCGGGGAGCGAGGAGCAGAAACGCCGCTATTTGCCCCCGCTGGCCTCCGGGGAGAAGCTGGGTAGCTTCGCGCTCACCGAGCCCGACGGCGGCTCTGATGTGGCCGCTATGAAGACCATAGCCGTGCGGGACGGTGACTCCTATGTTCTGAACGGCATGAAGCGTTTTGTTAGCCAGACCGGCGCTGCTCACACCTATACCGTGTTCGCCAAAACAGACCCCAGCGCCCGCAGCCGGGGCATATCCGCCTTTGTGGTGGAGGAGGGCACACCGGGGTTCAGCACGGACCGCAGGCTCAGGGTGCTGGCACCTCACGCCATCGGGGAGCCCCTGTTTGAGGACTGCCGTATCCCCGTTTCCAACCTGCTGGGGAAAGAGGGCGACGGCATGAAGATAGCTCTCAGTACCCTTGACATGTTCCGCACTACGGTGGGGGCAGCGGTATTAGGCCTGGCCCTGGCCGCCTATGATGAGGCCATCAGCTACTCCCAGCACCGCTTTGCCTTCAGCCAGCCCCTGGCCGAGTTCCAGGCCACACAGTTCAAGATTGCCGATATGGCTACCTCCATAGACGCCGCCCGCCTCCTCATATACCGGGCCGCATGGCTCAAAGACCAGGGCCAGGACCGCGTGATTCTGGAGGCCTCCATGGCCAAGCTCTTCGCCACCGAGATGGCCCAGAAGGTGGCCGACGATTCCCTGCAAATACACGGCGGTATGGGCGTGGTAAAGGGAATGGCCATTGAGCGCATCTTCCGGGAGGTGCGCGCCGCCCGCATCTACGAGGGCACCTCCGAAATCCAGCGCATCACCATATCCCGGGAGATTCTCAAGCGGGTGCGGGGTTAGCCTATTTTCCCACCCACCCGCCCGTGTTATTTATCTGGCGGGCGAAGCCCTATCCGATAGTGCTTCGCCTATCGGTCCGAAGGACTCCGGACTCCTTCGGAAAGTCCGATGAGCAAGGCATCATCGGACAGGCCCCCGGGAGCGCGAAATAAACCTGGTAAAGGCATAGCTTGCTGCGCCTTTAAAGTTTCCTGGTAAGGAGAGGCTGATAAGCGAACTGTAAGGCATTATCGATAAACTAGCTTGTGGAGGCAGGATGATTCTGGATAAGTTCTCTTTGAAAAACAAGGTGGCCGTAATTACCGGGGGCGGACGGGGCATCGGCCGGAGCACCGCCTTGGCCTTCGCCGAGGCCGGTGCCGATGTCTCGGTATGCGCCCGCACCACCGCCGATGTGGAGAAGGTGGCCGGGGAAGTACGGGAGCGGGGACGAAGGGGTATAGCCGCCACCTGCGATGTGCGCAAGGTGGAGCAGGTGGATGAGATGGTGAAGAAGACGGTGGCCGAGCTGGGCCGCATAGACATACTCATCAACAACGCCGGGGGCCAGTTCTGGTCCCGGCTGCTGGACATGTCGGAGAGGGGCTTCAACACCGTTGTCCAGGAGAACCTTACCTCCGTTTTCATCGTTAGCAACGCAGTGGTAAAAAGCATGGTGGACCAGGGCCATGGGGGCGGTATCATCAACATCAGCACCGGGGGTGCCCTCCGCGGTGGAACTGGCACCGCGCCCTATGCCGCCGCCAAAGCCGGGGTCATCAACCTGACCCTGACCCAGTCCTTTGAGTGGGCGCGCCACGATATCCGGGTCAACTGCATTCTCCCTGGGCCGATTTGGACCGAGGGGGTGGCGGTGGTACTGTTCAACACCCCGGAGCGTAAGGAGAAGGCTGTTAGCCGTATCACCCGGGGCCGCTTCGGCACCCCGGAGGATATCGCCTTGGCCTGCATATACCTATCGTCTCCGGCATCCGACTGGATTACCGGCCAGCACTTCTACATAAACGGCGGCGATAAGTTCTTTTAGGCCCATACCGGAGCCTGCGGTGCGCCCAGGTCATATTGACCCCTTGGCACCCTCCGGCGCAATGCCCCCATAATAACCCCGTGGGGCCGGCACGCATAATGAGCACGAGCGATACCGGGGTCTACCTGCTATTTATAGCCGCCCATGGCCGTATCCGGGTGGGCCGGTTGGGCGAGCAATGCTTTAACGGCACCTATGTTTATGTGGGCTCGGCCAGGGGGGCCGGAGGCTTGAAACGGGTCTGCCGGCACATTGAGGTGGCCGCGGGCCGGCGGGCCGGCGGGAGATGGCATGTTGACCGGCTGCTGGCTTTAGGGAAGCTTGAGGCGGCGCTCTTTATTCGCACCCGTGAGCCTGTGGAGTGCCTGCTGGCGCAGAGGGTGGGTGGGACTGCGTCGTTGGCCGTGCCGGGCTTCGGCAGCAGCGACTGTCGGTGTACCGGACATTTGTTCCGTCTTGATGATGGCTGGGACGCAGCCCTGGAGGCTGCTGCCCGTCTCGGGGATTACAGGTGGATAATATCCCCCGTCCGGCCTATGGCCAGGAAGACCAGCAAATAGTCTTTCAGGTGGCGAGTGATGAGGAAATTGTGGCGCACATGCTCCCGGCCGTTTTGCCCCAGCCACCGGCCATAGTCAGGGTTGGCTAGGAGCTGTTTCAGGGCGAAGGCGGCCCCGTCAACGCCGTGCACCAGTAAGCCGGTGAAACGGTTTCTTATCTGGAGGGGTATGCCACCCACCGCCGTTGCCACCACCGGCTTTGCCTTCCACAGGGCCTCGGTCACGGTGAGGCCGAAACCTTCCCGCAGGGACTTCTGGATAACAATAGTGGAGCCTTGCTGCAAGGCGTTAATCTCCAGGTCACTCCCGGTTGGTATGGTGAGGATGTGTATGTCCCGGTGGTCAGCCGCCCGCTGGCGCACCTCTCCCAGGACATCCTCGGCTTCAGGGTCATCGCTGGCCCCGCCCCCGGCCAGCACCAACTGGCAGTCCATGCTCTTGCGCACCATCTCGAAGGCCTGAATAACCCCAACCGGGTCCTTAAGGCGGTCAAAACGGGAAATCTGGGTGATTATGGGCCGCTCCGGGTCAATCCCATACTTTGACAGCACCATTTCCACATCTGCCGCGGGCAACTCCCTATTCTTCTCGCTAAGCGGGTCAATGGAAGGTGCCATCAGGTACTGCGGAATGGGTAGCTGGCGGGCGAAGCTGGGAGCGGAGAACACGGCGGCCTCATACTGTATCACAAAATCACGGATGAAACTCCACACCCGGGAATCCGGGTTGGACACATCTATATGGCAGCGCCACAACCAGCGCCGCGGCTTTTCCTCCTTGCGGCGTATTAGTGCCACCGGCTGTGGGTCGTGGACAAGTATGATGTCCCCCAGGAGCTCCATCTCAGCGAATCGCTGCTCCTGGGAGCTGAGGAAATAGCCGAACTCCTCTTCGGAGACATCCTCCTCGTTGCCGTGAAGTGCGTTGTGGAATTTTTTAGTAATGGCATAGAACTCGTCATCACCTTGGATTACGCTCCACCGTGCGTCCACCCCCAACTGGTGTAGCAGCGGTATCAGCCGTTGCAGGATTTCGGCCACCCCGCCCCCGGTGGCGGTGGAGTTGATGTTCTGGACAACGGTACCCGATAGCCGGGTGGCCAGGTGGCGCAGCTCTTCTATCCGGCTCTGGCCCACTATGGGCGCATAGTCATTCATTTTCATCAGAGGTGGGCCTCCACCATCCGGATGATAGCCGAGCGAAGACCCTCCAGGCTGTAGGAGTAGGGGTCCAGAGAGGCTATATCACCGGCCAGGTCTTTGTCCCCCAGGCTGTCCTCAATCCAGATGGAAAAGTCGTTCTCGCCCTGCTGTAAACGCAGTCGGGCCTCGAAGACATGAAAGTATATGGAGCTGGTGCTCACCCGGCCCAGGGCTTCAACAAACCCCCTCAGGTCTCGGGCCACATAGGGAGTGGGCACGATGACGGTGATGACAGATACCAGGTAGAGCTCCTGTCCCGACGGTGCGCGCCGGCTGTCCGGATTCTGGGCCAGGTGCTCTTCCATCACCTCCACCAGCCTTTTCCGCAGCGCCCTGATAGTGGGGAAGGCAAAGATATCTATACTGGCCAGCTTCTCTCCCAGTACTCTGTTACCCAGCTCTCCACTTACCCACAGCGAGAAATCGTTAGCCGGCTCCGGGATGAGGAAGTGGTGCTCTTCAATGAAGTGGTGAGTATGGTAGTACACCACCGATCCCGGCACCTCTTTCAGGGCATCTACCAGCTCCCTTACCGTGGCCACTTTGACTCCGGTCAGCACCTCCAGATGGTGATGGGTGTTGAAACGGAAAGGGTGTTTGGCAACTTTCAGGGGCCTGCCGTAGTTTACAACGACGGACTTAACAATCTTATTATTGGGAAGTACGATAAGGCTGTTGTCCAGGCCGCGGATGCGGGTACGGCCCCAGGCAACCTCTGTCACATACCCCTCCTCCCCCGTATCCAGCTTGATGAAGTCCCCCTTGTGAAAGGAGAGACGGGAGGTGAGCCGGAAACTGGCCAGCAGGTTAGGCACGGCATCCTTCAACCCCAGGGCAGCCACCAGCGCCACCACCGCCAGGACCAGAATTATCGGGGTGGTGGATATACCCCATATGTCCAGCAGGAGCATGGCGACGGTGAATGCTACTCCCACCCGCACCAGGTTCAGCAGCCAGGGCAGCATAACGGTCGGCAGACCCGCTTTGCTCAAGTATACCCGGAGCAACCCCTGTCCCAGCCGGATGGATATCCAGAACAGGGACAATATGAAAATGGTGCCGATGACCCTATTCGCGAATGTACGCCATTCAGAGAGCACCCATAGTGAGTGATTGGCAACAAAGAGAGTAAGCAGGAGTACCCATAGCCTGGTGGCACTCCTGGTGGAGGCGATAAAGATGGCCACCGGCTCCCCATCGCCCTTTGCCCGCCACCTCTCCAGTAGGTGGAAGGACGTGGCTCTCAGCCACAGAGAGGCCAAGAGCATCGCCACCGGCATGGATATCTCAAGCCAGTACTGGATAAAGAACTCCTGCCAGTTCTCCAAACGCGTCCCTCAGTCCGTCCTTGTGAGTCTTCCAACCATCTCGGCCACCTCCGCCGGTGAGCTTAAATAGTAACCAGCACGGCTACGGCGCCTTTCACCGGCAACCAACACCGAGACCCCGTGCCACCGACCAACCTCACGGAAGCCATCTTCATCAGTTACATCGTCGCCCACATAGATGGGCAATATGTTTCCCTGGACGCCATTGTAACACCGGTTCAAAATCCAATCTATAGCCAGCCCTTTGTCCCAGCGCACCGGTGGCCTGACCTCGTAGACCTTCTTGCCCCTGGTTATGCGGACAGAGCCTCCCCTTACATAAGGGGCGGTCACATCACGAAAGCGGCGGCCCACCAACACCACCATGCTCCGGTTCACCTGACGGTAGTGAAGGCTCAGGCTCAGCCCCTTGTCTTCCACCAGCACGCCTTCTATGTCACG
>JASLXN010000065.1 GCA_030740315.1 Dehalococcoidia bacterium
AGGTTCTCCTTCAGGTAAGGCACGGCGTCTGCAACCTGTTCTGTCGATAGTGCCAGTTGGTCGTAGGTCTCCTGGTCCATGAAGTAATAGAGGCCATTGTCCTCATACAGGAACTGCATGGAGCGGCGTTCCAAGCGGGCTTCCTGGAAGCGGTCTCCCGCCTGGAAGGTTCGTTCAATGGTGCCCCTGCCCAGGATTTCCTTGAGGCGCAGCCTGACTTGGGCCGAACCCCGCCCCAACTTCAGGTGCTGGTAGTCCGTTATCTGGTAAAGCTTGCCCTCCAACTCTATCGTGACTCCCTTGCGCAGGTCACCTGTATCTATCATACAGCCTCCATATGCGAACAGCCCATTATAGCACGGGTTCTCATTTTAACTTCAAGCGACCCGAGGAGGTTGCTTTGCAAACTTTTCCCTTCCCGCCTTCCCGTCCAGTTTTATATTTGTGAGGGGGCAATCCCATATCCTCACAAAAAGGGGGTTGCTCATTTGGAGTCCCCTCTAACAAACAACCCCCATAGATGGTGTTAATCAACTGCTACTTGCCCGTCTGCCCATGCGGTATATAGCTCTGGGATTATTCCCCCAGTCCCCTTGGGGGGTTGGGGGGCTTCGCCCCCAATATAATCTTCGGATGGGAGGAAAGAGTAGTGACTGCTAAGCCACCTCTTGTCAAACCGGTGTCCGGTGATATACTTGGGGATAATCTTTGACTGATTTTGCAAAAAGGGGGAGCGCAATGGATGTAGACCGCATGGGAGACGCAGAGAGGACAGCCTACCTTGAGGAGAAGCTTCGGGAGACTGTTGGATTTGCTTATCAGCATGCCCCCGCTGTAAAGAGCAACCTGGATGCCGCCGGGGTAGCGCCCCAGCAGATACGCACCATAAAGGACTTGGAGGCAATCCCCATCACCCGCAAGGAGGATATCCTGGCTGCCCAGAAAGAGCACCCTCCCTTTGGCGGTTTTGCCACAGTAACTTCTCGTCAGATGAAGCGGGTATGTGTTTCCCCGGGGCCTATCTTTGAACCCCTGGCCCAGTTGGAGGGTGGGGCCAAGGGCCTCAACGTGGCCGGCTTTGGCGCGGATGACATAGTGGTTATCACTCCTTCGTTTCACATGGTGCCTGCGGGGATGCTATATGAAGGGGCAGCCCTTCTGGTAGGGGCTACTGTAGTGGCCACGGGGCCGGGTAATACCGAGCTCCAAATCCAAACTATGCGCCAGATCCAGGCCACCGGCTATGTGGGATTTCCCCGCTTCCTGCTCAGCATCATCCACCGGGTGGAAGAGATGGGCCAAGACTTCCGCCGGGACTTCTCTATCACAAAGGCCTACATAGGTGGTGAGATGTTTACCCCCAGTATGAAGCAGGCTATGGAGGATGACTACGGCATTCAGACCTGGGAACATTACGGCACCGCTGACCTGGGAGTGGTGGCCTATGAGTGCCCGGGCCGTTCCGGGCTGCACATGTATGAGGGCGCCATCATGGAGGTTGTGGACCCGGCCACGGGCAAGCAGCTTGACCCCGGCCAGCCCGGGGAGATTGTGGTCACCAACTTTGAGAAGGACTACCCCCTTGTCCGCTATGGCACGGGCGATGAGTCCTTCTACACGGATGAGCCGTGCTCCTGCGGTCGCACCATACCTAGGCTGGTTGATATTCTGGGCCGGGTGGGTGATGCCCCCCGCGTGCGGGGACTGTTTCTGGTGCCCCGGGAGGTGGCCGAGACGGTGGGGGCTTTCACCGAAGTGACGACCTTCCAAGTGGCCATTCGCCTGTCCGGGCTGCGGGATGAGACGGTTATGCGCGTGGAGGCCGATGTTGAAGACAAGGAGGGGTTCGCCAAGGCGCTCAAGGCCCGTTTTCAGGATAACTGCCGCCTTGCCCTGGATCAGGTGGAATTTGTGCCCACTGGTACCATCCCTCAGGGCTCCAAGGTGGTGGTGGACGAGCGCAAGTGGGAGTAGGCAAAGAGGTGTTGCTCTCCCTCCCGCCCACCCCCTCTGATCAGGGAGGGTGGGTAGGGCCCGCACTGCCCTTACGCTGTTGGCAATTATGGGATTGTGTCTGAGATGGTCAGAAGACACCATGCTGAGCCTGTTCTGGCCCTGCCGGAAGATTTGTTAAAGTATGGTGACAGCAGCCTTTCGGGGTGGCATCGTCGGACTGGTACGCTGAGGGGCCTGGGGGGCGGAGCCCCCCAGGATATGACCCTTGGGCGGGTGGGTGGTAAAGAAGTGACTGCCGTTGACAGAGTGAGTGTAGAGACCATAACAGGAGGGACAAATGTCATTACAGGGTAAGACAGCACTGGTAACCGGTGCCGGCTCTGGCATCGGACGGGCAACGGCCCTAGCCCTGGCGGGGCAGGGGGTGGCCGTGGCGGTGAACGATGTGGATCTGGAGCGTGCCCAGGTGACGGCGAAGGAGGTGTCCTCCAGAGGCGTCAGGGCGGTGGCGGCAAGGGCGGATGTCTCCAGCCCCGACGAGGTGACCGCTATGATAGACGAGGCCCGCAAGGAGCTAAATCAGATTGATATCCTGGTGAACAACGCCGGGATTGAGCATGTGGTGCCCTTCGCCCAGATGGCCTACGAGGACTGGCGGCGTATGCTGGGCATCCATGTGGACGGGGCCTTCAATTGCGCCAGAGGGGTGGTGGAGGGTATGGTGGCCGCCCGTTGGGGCCGCATAGTCAACATGGCCTCAGTGGCCGCCTTCATGGGCCCGGACCTGCAGGTGCACTACGCCACGGCCAAGGCGGCCCTGGTGGGCTTCACCAAATCTCTGGCGCGAGAGGTGGCCCCCTTTGGTGTCACAGTAAACGCAATTGCTCCCGGACTCATTGACACCCCCATGGCGCGGAGCTTCAGCCCCCGGTTTGTGGACAAGATGTTAGAGCTTACCCCGGTGGGTAGGCTGGGGCAGCCGGAGGACATCGCCTACACCGCACTCTTCCTGGTCGCGGAGGAGGCCAGCTTTATCACCGGCCAGGTAATATCCCCCAACGGTGGCCACTGGGTGTAGGGGTAACGGGTTTGATATAAGGGCTTTTGTCGGGTAGGATATGGATGGGAAAAAGAAGTTTGTTGTCTTCTTTTTCCCATCCATATGGCAGCAGAACTGTTAAACGAAGCATGGTTGCTCCCTTACCGGTGCCCTGCTACACTGTAGGCATGTTTTATACAGAATCTAAAGATTTCACAATCAGGGAGCTTGCCCCCGGGGCGAGGACGCAGTTGGCCTTCGGGGAGAAGCTGAACATCTCGGCGTTGGAATTGGAAGCTCACTCTGTGGTGCCCCGACACCGTCACCCCCATGAGCAGATGGGCTTTGTGGTCAGCGGGGAGGTGGAGATGGGTATAGGTGACAAGGCCAAGGTGCTCAGGAAAGGCGATGCCTATCTTGTGCCATCCGATGTGGAGCACAGCGCGCGCACTTTTAGCGCACCGGCGGTGGTGTTGGATGTGTTCAGCCCACCACGGGAGGACTACAGGTAGCCCTCAGTCCTGGATGGACTCCCCCAGTTTTTCCTTGTGAAAGCTAAACTGGCTCAAGAAGTCCCGGGGTTGGGTATCCCCCTCCTGAATGATGGTCCGGGCTTTGATGCCCTGGGAATGGCATCTGTGTATGAAGGCCTCTATCAACCTGTGGCCTATGCCCTGCCCGTGTTGCTCAGGGGCAAGATGTACTCCGCGTCCCTGATAGCTCAGTATGAAGCCCACCACTCTGCTCCCCACCTCGGCCATATAGAAAAGGGGAGGGTATTAGGTGCAGAAGTGGCTGCTGGCCGGCTGCGGCCAGATCGGGGTGCGGTCCTGTCCGACCACCTTGCGGTCTATGTCCGCAATGGCAGGAATATCCTCCTTAAGCACGCGGTGCATGGCTATCCCAAGGGACAGCAGACTCTCCTACGGTTTGTTGCGAGGAAAGCATAACATGCCCGGTATTGGGCCTCAAACCCCGCGCCGACCTGTAAGGGCTGGGCTTACCCATCCCGAGGGCGCTGCTTGCCGTCCCCCTACGTCCCCCCTTAGGGGGACGTAGGGGGACTACTACGCCTACAAGCTACAACTACCGTGCGTGGGCAGGGAAATGGCCTAATTAACAGTCCCATAGTTACGGTCAAGGTAGGGGCCGTTGACCCAGCGTAGGGGTGGGGATAGAATAGCAGCAACACCTTACGAGGAGGCTCTGTTTGTCCGTGGCTTCGGTTGTCCTAGGGCGCGACGAGAAATTGTTGGTAGGATACGCCGCACTGGCGCACGGCCTTATCCATGTTATGGAACTGACATATGCCGCCATTCTTCCCTTCCTGCTACTGGAGTTTGGGGAGGGGCTGTTTGTGATGGGGGTGGTAGCCACCTTTTTCTCGCTGGCTTTCGGTCTGGGCGCCCTGCCCGCAGGGGTATTGGCTGACCGCATCGGCTCCAAGCGACTGATGGAAATATGTCTTTGGGGGGGGGTGTTGGGTTCGGTGGGGGTGGCCCTGTCGCCCAGCATTTACCTTCTGACCGTCTTCATCTCATTGCTGGGACTGATGCTGGGGCTGTATCATCCCGCGGGGCTATCACTCATCTCCAAGGCAGTGAATCCAAAGGTGGTAGGCAGAGGGATGGCCGTGCACGGCATCGGCGGCAGCCTGGGGACAGCCGTGGCCCCAGTAATGGCAGCCGGAATAGCGGTACTCTATGATTGGAGGGTGGCCTACCTGGTACCTGCGGCCCTATCTCTGGGAGCGGTGCTGGCTATCAGGAGGATACCGGCTAGGGCGTTATCCGGCGGCAGCCCCGCCGGCGCAGGGGAGGATAAAACTGCACCCGCTAACAGCGGTCGTATCCTGTTGCTGCCTCTGGCGGTGGTGTTCATCGTGTTTACAACAAACGGGTTTATATATCGTGGTATGATTACCTTTCTGCCGCTGCACCTCAAGGACAATGTAGGCTTCACCGTGGGGGGCATAGATGAAGCCGCCATGGCTGGGGCTTTTACCACATTTGCCTTGCTAGCGGCCATATTGGGGCAGTGGTTGGGTGGTAGCCTAGGCGATAGGATACCTAGGGAGGTGGTGCTTCTTATACAGGCTGTGTCCCAGGTGGCGTTTCTCGCCCTCATGGGACTGGTGGCCGGTCTGCCGCTGGTAGTGGTGGCGGCCATGATGGCTATGGCCTACTTCATGTCGCAGCCCTTGACCACGGGGCTTATCGCCGATTATGCGCCCCGGCGGCTTCAGGGACGGATGTTTGGAATTGCGTTCTTCATGGCGTTCGGCCTGGGCTCCTTGGCCGCCGCCTTATCCGGGTGGGTGGCGGAGGTGTCCGGCACATCTGCGGTCTTTGTTTACTTGGCCGGGGTGGGGACAGCTACCATCGTATCGGCCCTAGCCCTCATCTGGATGGCCCGCCAGCGGGGGTGGCGCCGGGTTGTGCACTGATGTCGGGAACTGGGCTATGGTGGCATGGGTGCTGCCGATAAGATTTGAATCCATTACGGAATAAAGCAGCCAGGCGGATGAAAGCCGCCCAGTTGCTTTATCACCGGTAGATGAAAATCAGCATATTTGGATTTTAGCTTCCTCTAAGAAGTAGTGGCTGCCACGGATAAGGAACTCGTAGTGCTGGTCGCCAAAAACCCCTCGTCGGCCTTTGCCCAGGGCCCTCGCGAGGGCTAAAGCCTACCGTCTGGACTTCCTGTCCCGCCTCGCCCCCCATCATGGTGGTAAAATATGTAATGGGTGCTATCTAACGAAGATAGGAATGGCCTGCACTGGAGTCAAACTTATGATAACGGAATGACAGCGATGTGCTCAGGTTGCGGTTGTAGGTGCGAAATCCTATAATAGCCGGATACCTGCCATTTGAAAGCCTTTTGGGGCGAGAAGGGGGAATTGCCGTGGCGGTCAATGTCCATTTTGACGAAATGGTCAGTAAGCGACACCAGTATGCTCGGGAGTGGAAGGAGCGCACTGGTGGGAGGGTGGTGGGGTACATGTGTACTTATATCCCGGAGGAGATGCTATACGCCGCTGGTCTGCTGCCAGTACGGCTTCTGGGAGAGCATCAGCCAGAGTCCGTAACTGAGGCCCACATGCCGGGCTTCTTCTGCTCTTACACCCGAGGCTGCCTGGCAGAAGGTCTGCTGGGGAGGTATGACTACTTGGATGGAGTCATAGCCCCTCACGGGTGCTACCAGATACGCCAGGCTTACGCCGTCTGGAACCGTCATGCATCTACGGACTATAAATTCTACTTCTTTATGCCTACTGTGGTTCGCTCTCCCCGCGCTCATCAGGCGCTGGTGAAGGAAACTCAGCGGCTCCGCACCTCGCTACAGGAGTGGTTGGGCAAGCCCGTAACCGATGAGGCCTTGCGTAAAGCTGCGGATGTGTATAATGCTAACCGCAGCCTGCTCACTCGTTTGTATGAGTTGAGGAGGGACGGCTATTCCACTATTCCGGGTTCCGAGGTGCTGAAGATAGTTTTGGCGTCTCAGGTTATGGACAAGGCGGAGCACATGGAGGCGCTCGAGGTACTGCTTGGCGGCTTGGTACCGGGCGACAAAAGAGATGGTGGAGATGGTATCCGACTGATGGTGGTTGGCAGCGAGATGGATGCCCCTGAACTATTAGAACTGGTCGAGTCATTGGGTGGGGATGTGGTGGTGGATGATCACTGCGCCGGCAGCCGCTACTTCTGGGGTCAGATTGGTAACGGCAGCGATGTGGTGGCGGCCATCTCTCGCCGCTACATTGACCGGCCTGCCTGCCCGTTATACGACCAGCCGGACCGGCGGCGCACTGATCATGTGCTGGGGCTGGCCCGGGACTACGGAGTGAAGGGTGCGCTGCTGGTACACCTGAAGTTCTGCGACCCCCACGAGTACGATATGCCTCACCTGCGCACAAGCTTGCAGAATGTGGGCATACCCAGCCTTGACTTGGAGACGGACCTCACAATTCCGGTGGGACAGTTCCACACTCGCATAGAGGCCTTTCTGGAGACCATAGTCCCTGAGGGGTAAGGAGGAGTCAATATGAGCATCCAGGTATATGAGGCTCAGCCTCTGGAGTGCTGGCCTAAGCTGAAAGAGCTTCGACGCAACCAGGTACGAGATCTGTGGCAGGCCAAGGAAAAGGGCGAGATGCTCATCATGGGGGTTCTCGGGTTTCTAACTTCCTTACCGGCGGGCTTTGGGGATTATAAGAGCTTTGGCCTGGGTCCTAACTTCGGGCGCATCATGGACGACCCGGACAAGGCCAGCCAGGTACTGGCAGCAGCGGAGGCCAGGGGCTACGACCTTGATACCTGCCCCACCCTGCGCTCCAGCCTGGGAGCGCTGTTCTCCGGAGCTTTTGACCTCTCCCCGTCGGGAGAACGGGTAAAGCCGGACTTGTTGATAGAGGCGCGTATCTGCCAACCCCAGGGCAAGTTCGCCCAGCTCTGGCAGGAATACTATGATATCCCCACCTATATACTGGAGTTGCCGCCCAGCATGGACCACCATAAGTACCTGGTGGACCAGATGCAGGACGGCATAGAGTGGATGGAAAAGATCACTGGGCGCACCTACAACGATGAGTTGCTCCTCCCTGCAGTGGAGAACGAGTGGGAGTCCCGGGTGCTGTGGGCGCGCATGTGCATGGACCTCAAAACCATCCCCTCCCCATTGGACCAGTTGCAGATGTTCTCCTTTGAGGCCACCTTCTGGCGTGGACGCCATCAACCTGTGGCCCTGGAGTTGATGCGGATGGCACGTGACGAGGTGACTTACCGGGCCGCAAACAATATCGCCGCCTTGCCCACCGAGCGCTGCCGTCTCCTGCATGAAGGCGTGGCCACCTGGTTCAAAAGCCAGGTGTTG
>JASLXN010000066.1 GCA_030740315.1 Dehalococcoidia bacterium
CGCATGTGCCCAGTTTGGGGCCTTCGCCGAAGGGGTCAATGCGACACGGCCCCTGTAGGCAGTGCCGGCAGCACAGCCCGGTAAGGCCAAAGCCACACTGGGGCTGCTGTATTTCGTAGCGGTCCCAGACGGTCTGCACCCCCTGCTCACGGGCGATTTTAACGGCAGCCTGCATGCCTGGATCCATACTTCTTTCCATGCTTGGCCTCCCCTACGTTTTTGCAAAATGTAGCAGCATCCGAAGACTTTTGTCAAGTCATCTCGCTCGCCTTGTCCCAGAGGCTTGACTCTGGTACAATTCCTACCCTTGATATGTGATAACTGGGAGGTGATGGGGCATGTTTTTCTTTGACCCCATGTATTTACTTTTCGCGGCCCCGGCGATGCTGGTCATGCTATATGCTCAGGCCAAGGTGCGGTCTGCGTACAGTAAGTATGCTAAGGTGCCCAATTTGAACCGTGTCACCGGGCTGGATGTGGCCCGGAAACTGCTGGAGGCCGAAGGCCTCCAGGTAATGATAGAGGAGCACCCGGGCACGCTGACAGACCACTATGATCCCCGGCGCAAAGCGCTGCGTTTCTCCAAGGATATCTACAGCACCCCATCGGTGGCCTCCCTGGGCATAGTGGCCCACGAGGTGGGCCATGCCCTTCAAGACCACTATGGATATGCCCCCATGCGGCTCAGGAGCACCTTGGTGCCCGTGGCCAATATAGGCACCACGGTTGGCTACATTTTCTTCCTCCTGGGAATATTCATTGGTCTGGCCGGGTTCGTATGGCTCGGGGTAATTCTGTTCAGCGCAGCGGTGCTGTTCTCATTGACCACTCTGCCCGTGGAGTTGGACGCCAGCCGCCGGGCCAAGCAGATGCTCACCGCCGCCGGTCTGGTCACAGAGGAGGAGTCCCACGGGGTCAATGCGGTGCTCTCCGCGGCCGCCCTTACCTATGTGGCCGCACTGCTTCAGGCCATAGGAACCCTTCTGTACTTCGTGTACATCGCCATAGGCTCCAGGCGCTGATTCTCTATCCGGGCTGCGAGACTCAACGAGAGCTGGGCAGGGGTTAGCGCCGGCGGTGGAAAAAGTAGTTGTCCAACACCAACGATTGTGATAGCATGTACTTTACCTACTATACCATTGGGCATATACCTGGCTGACGGAGGTCAAGTACCTTTAAGTGACTTCGGTTGCCTTAATCATTGAAGGACGGGAGGTGAGGGCGGAGGCAGGAAGCACCGTGCTGGAGGCCGCCCGTGGGGCAGGCCTGTACGTGCCCACCATGTGCTCCCACTCCTCCGTACATTCCCACGGCACCTGCCGGCTCTGTATTGTAGCCATAGAGGGGATGGCCGGATACCCCACCTCCTGTGACACTGAGGTGGAACCGGGCATGGTAGTCCGCCTAAACCCCCCGGAGGTGCAACAACTCCGGCGGAGTATTCTCGAATCCGTGATTGCCGATACCCAGCACCCACGCACCTGCCTTGAGTGTCATCGCCGGGCACGGTGCTCCCCATTTATGGCCTGCACACGCTTCGGCGCCGTGTGGGACGGAAACAAGTGCCTGTTCTGCCACAAGAACCAGCGTTGCGAGCTACAGCATGCGGCCACTGTTATTAAAGTGCAGCCCATGACCGACTCGCCCTACAACTATCCCGGGCTGGAGGTGCAGCCTGGCGGCCCCCTGTTTGAGCGGGACTACAACCTGTGTATTGTCTGCGGCCGCTGCGTGAGGGTATGCGAGGAGGTACGCGGGCGTACCGCGCTGGCCTTTACATACCGCAATGGCAGGCCGGCGGTGGACAGCCGCTTGGGACTGCCCATGGAGCAGACCGACTGCGAGTTCTGCGGGGCCTGTGTGGACGCCTGCCCCACTGGGGCGCTCATGGAGAAGCACCACAAGCGTGGCTTGGCCTCAGGTACGGTTACCTCAACCTGCCCTTACTGCGGGGTGGGCTGTCAGCTCAGGTTGGAGTACCGGGAAGGGGAACTGCTGCGGACTTTCCCTGACCCTGATGGCCCGGCAAACCGCGGCCAGGCCTGCGTCAAGGGCCGGTTTGGCATCACTCAGATGGTGCACCATCCTGATAGGCTCACCACCCCGCTCATCCGTGATAACGGCCATCTGCGCCCCGCTACCTGGGAGGAGGCGCTGGACAGGGTGGCATCCCGGCTCAAAGGGTACCAGGGCCGGGAGGTGGGGGTGATGGGCTCGCCCAAGGCCACTAACGAGGCCGGCTACCTGCTGCAGAAATGGACCCGTAGTGTGCTAGGTTCGGGCAACCTGGACCAGAGCGAGCGTCAATGCCACACCTCCAGCCTTAACGGCCTCATGCAGAGCACAGGCTCCGGGGCGATGACTACCTCTATTGCAGACATAGGCCGGGCCAGCGTTATCCTGGTTGCGGGCAGCAATCTCCGGGCGGCCCACCCGGTCATCGGGCTGCAGGTAGTCGGCGCCGCCCGGCGGGGGGCAAAGGTCATTCTCATCAACCCCCGCTACACAGACCTCAACTCTTATGCGGACACCTGGCTGCGCCCCCGGCCCGGCACGGATGTGGCCCTGCTGATGGGCCTGGCCCGTGCGATTGTGGACGCAGACCTGTGGGACCACACCTTCGTCGACGACCGCTGTGACGGCTTTGAGCAGTTCAGGGACTCCCTGTCCGCCTTCCCCTTGGAGGAGGTGGATAGGCTGACCGGTGTGCCCCGCTCGGATATGGAGGCCGCCGCTCGGACTCTGGCCACCGCAGGGCCGGCCGCCATCCTATTCTCCTCAGGGATAACCCAGAGCAGCCATGGCACCGATAGCGTGCTGGCCCTGGCCAACCTAGCCCTTCTCACCGGAAACATCGGTAAAGACGGTGCGGGCTTGTGCCCCCTCAGGGGGCACAACAACTCACAAGGGGCATCAGACATGGGGCTGCTGCCGGACTTCCTGCCCGGTTACTCCCCGGTGGCGGACGAGGGTGCTCGGAGCCGCTTTGAGGCTGCCTGGGGAACACCAGTCCCCCCCACCGGCTTGGACTCCGCAGGTATGGTAGAGGCCGCCGCCCGGGGAGATCTGAAATCCCTCTTCGTGATGGGTGAAAATCCAGCTATGACCCTGGCCGACTCCGACCGAGTGCGGCAGGCGCTGGGCAAGTTGGAGTTTCTGGTGGTGCAGGACATGTTCCTAACCGAGACGGCGCGGATGGCGTCCGTCGTGCTTCCCGCCTGCTCTTCCGCCGAGGGGGAGGGCACCTTCACCAACACCGAGCGCCGGGTGCAATTGGTGCGCCGGGCCATCAGTCCTGCGGGCGCATCCCGGCCGGACTGGTTGATAGTTAGTCAGTTAGCCCGCCGGATGGGCGGACAGGGTTTTGATCACCAGCACCCTGCCCAAGTATGGGACGAGGTGGCCGGACTTGTGCCAGACTACGTAGGCATAAGCCACCGGCGGCTAGAGGACGGTGGGCTACAATGGCCCTGCCCGTCTGCCGCCCACCCGGGTATCTCCAGTTTGCACACCGATGCCTTCCTGCGCGGAAAGGCACAGTTTACGCGGCTGGAATACCGCCCACCGGCGGAGCCTCCGGATGCCGAATATCCTCTGGTGCTAACCACAGAGTGCAGCCTGTTCCAGTTTCAAACTGGCTCCATGACCCGCAAAGTGGAGGGGCTGGAGGGCCTCAGGGGTGAAGAGGCGGTGGAGATAAACCTGGTTGATGCCCAGGGGTTGGGTATCGGTGACGGGGACTGGGTAAGGGTAAGCTCCAGCCGGGGCAGTGTGGAGGTGCGGGCCAGGGTGACTGGGGCATCGCCCCCGGGCATGGTATCCATGACCCACCACTTCGCCGAGGTGCCCACCAACTCCATCACTTGCCCCGCTTTGGACCCGGTGTCCGGAGTAGCCGAGTTCAAGGCGACCGCCGTGAAAATTGAGAAGGCCCATGCTTAGCCAGGCCCAGACCTCGGCGAGGTACCATGTCCAGGCTGTGGACATGGAGTACTATAAGCGGAACATACCCTGTCAGTACGCCTGCCCCGCCCATACGGATGCCCGGGGATATGTCAACGCCATAGCCCGTGGGGATATGGAGCGGGCCTATTACATAGCCCGTCAGCCTAATCCATTGGCCACCGCCTGCGGCCGTATATGCGTGGCCCCCTGCGAGGCGGCCTGTCGCCGGGGCAAGGTGGACTCGGCCATACCTATCCGGGCGCTTAAGCGCTTCGTCACCCGGCGCTATGGGGTGGAGGGGGACTACCACACTTTCCCTTGGACCCCGCCCGGTAATGACAACTCTAGGACCTTTGAGAGCCAGTTGGCCATCGGGGACCGCCGAGGGGAGGGCCGTGTGGCCGTGGTAGGATCCGGCCCGGCCGGCCTTAGCGCTGCCCATGATTTGGCCCTGCTGGGCTATGGCGTGACCATGTTTGAAGCCATGCCCTCTCCTGGGGGCTACATGGCCACTGCTCTACCCGCATACCGGCTTTCCAGAGATCTCATCCATCGGGAGATTGAGGCTATACTCCGGCTCGGGGTGGAGGTGCATACCTCGTCCCCCAAAAATTCGGAGGCCGTTGCCGCCTTGAAGGGCCAGGGCTACCGGGCGGTGTTTGCAGCCACCGGCCTGGAGAAGAAACAGCGCCCCTTCTTCCCGGAGGAGGGGGTGTTCACCGAGGCTGGGATGGGAGTAGAGGGGGGCGGCATCATTCACGCCGTGGCCATAGGCCATCGGGCGGCCCGGGCCGTGGACGCTTTTCTGTTAGGTAAGCGGTGCCGCATACAGACCCAGGGCTGGTTGGAACCTGTGGATCCTTCGGGTTTCTTTGACCTGTCTTATCTGCACACGGGACGGAAAGACCCCAGCCTGGACTCATTTCCCATAGACGGCGAGCTGGAGGCGGCCTATACTGACGAAGAGGCTGTGGCCCAGGCCCACCGCTGTCTAACCTGTAGCATCCAGACGGTATTTGACGGACAGAAATGCATTCTGTGCGGAGGCTGCGTTGATGTGTGCCCTATGAGCTGCCTCAAACTGGTCGGAATAGACCAGATGTACGGCGAAACACCGGTGGCCGCCCTGATAGAGGAGGAGACCTCGGGGGGACGCCGCCCCGTGGCAGCCATGATTAAGGACGAGACCCGCTGCATACGCTGTGGGCTATGCCACAAGCGCTGCCCAACTGCAGCAGTACAGCTTATGGCCTTCCGGTTTGAAGAAGAGGTGGTATATGATTAGCCGGCTGCGTCAGCAGCTCCGCCAGTTCCCCGACATGTTACTTCAAAGCAATGTATGGCGCTCCGTTTTCCGCCAGGGTTACCCCGATAACGACGAGAACCGGTCCCTGGTGGTGATGAACAGCGTTTTCCTGCATTTTCACCCGGTGAAGGTGAAAACCAACACCCTGCGCCCTGCCTATACTCTGGGGTTAGGGATAATCTCCCTGTTCCTGTTCTTGATTCTTATCTTCACCGGTGGGGTGCTTACCTTCCTTTATCTGCCGACCACGGAACAGGCGTATATTTTCATACAAGAGTTGCACACATCGGTGCCCTTCGGTGCCCTGCTGCGTAACGCCCACCGCTGGGCGGCTCATCTGATGGTGCTGTCGGTCTTCCTACACATGATGCGAGTATTCTACACGGGCGGCTACAAGCACCCCAGAGAGTTCAACTGGGTGATAGGGGTGATACTGCTGGTAATAACCTTCTTGCTGAGCTTTACCGGCTATCTGCTGCCCTGGGACCAGCTCTCTTTCTGGGCCATCACCGTGGGCACCAATATCGCCGGCTACACCCCCTTCATGGGGGCCGAGGTGAGGGCCTTACTACTGGGCTCAACCACGGTGGGTGGAGAGGCCCTGTTGCGCTTCTATGTGCTACATTTGGTGCTGCTGCCCGCTCTCCTTATCATCCTGTTGGGCGTGCACTTCTGGAGAATACGCAAAGACGGTGGCCTATCGGCCCCACTCCATGCCGAGGAGGTGGAGAAGTGAGCACCCAGGAATTCTCTCCACAGCAACGGGATAAGGACCACGGACTGGTAGAGGTCATGGGCCGCTCTACGCCCATGGTGAACAAGGGGCCGGAGGACACTCTGCCTTCCTGGCCCTACCTTTTCGTGTGGGAGGCCCTCCTCTTCCTGGGGATTTCCGCCCTGCTGCTTGCCATGTCTATCCTCATAGACGCTCCTCTAAGGGAGGCTGCCAACCCTAACCTCACTGAAAATCCGGCAAAGGCCCCCTGGTATTTCCTTAACTTGCAAGAACTCCTGCTTCACATGAACCCATCGCTTGCCGGTGTTATTGTGCCAACAATAGTGCTGATATTTCTCATGAGCATACCCTATTTAGACCGCAACTTTTCGGATATAGGAATATGGTTTGCCAGTCGTAAAGGCAAGCTGATAACCGTTTGGAGCACGATTTACACCGTGCCTTTATTGGTGGGACTCATCCTGTTTGACCAATACATCCGGGTGAGGGCACTTATATCGGAACCGGAGATAATACCGGGATGGATAATCCCTATCGGTGTGATGGGCCTGCTGAGCGTAGGGCTTTATGCCGTTATCCGCCCGTTCCGCCCCAACACCCGAGAGGTGCTGGTGGCCTATTTCACCGGCTTTGTGGTGACCTTCTTCATCCTGACCATTGCCAGCACCTTCTTCCGGGGACTGGGCATGAACCTCACCCTGCCGTGGGACCTTCCACCGGGGGCACTATCATTCTGATGAAGCGGAACAGCCAAGGAGCTAAAAATGGCCAATAATACAACAGGGAAGATAGACAGGCGCCGTTTCATGGGGCTGATGTGGTGGGGCGCCACTGGAGTATTGGCCTTGCAGACACTGGGGGCGACGGTGCTTTCCCTGTGGCCCCGCACTAGGGCGGGCGCTTTCGGTGCTAAATTTGATATAGGCAAGCCGGCGGACTATCCAATAGGCTCTGTTACTTACTTCTCTCAGGGCCTTTTTTATTTGACACGGGTACGCACCTCAGATGGTGGCGACGGGCTGCTTGCGCTATACCGCCGGTGCACCCACCTGGGATGTGTGGTGCCCTGGCGCAAAGATGAGGCATCCGAGGACGACTTGATGGAAGAGGGGAGGTTCAACTGCCCGTGCCATGCCTCCATCTATGACCGGTACGGGGTGGTCCACGGTGGCCCCGCCCCACGCCCCCTGGACCTGATGGCCATAGTCCAGGAGGGTGATAGGGTGCTGGTGGACAGTGGAAACATCACCGAGCGGACAACCTTTGTTGACTCTCAGGTAGCCAGAGTATGAACCATGGCTTGGAGAAGAAAGTAGTCACAGGGCTGGCCCTCACTATTCTGCTCATCATCATGATAGGGGTCTATTTCATAACCGAACCCGCAAGGCAACGGTTCGCACGGGAGGAGTTTACCCGTAAGGCGTCTTTCTTGGGAGCAGAGCTTTATCTGGTCAACGAATGTGCCGTGTGCCATGGGGAAGGGGGTGAGGGTGGCGTCGGACCGACGCTGCGGGATACAGAACTGGAAGAGTAAGCCGTC
>JASLXN010000067.1 GCA_030740315.1 Dehalococcoidia bacterium
CGCAACATGGAGGTGGCCTTCAAGGCCATCCAAGAGTGCGGCAAGCACATCCAGGCCTGTCTCTGCTACTCCTTGACGGAGCGGCGATTGGGTGGCCCCATATTCAATATAGAGTACTTCCTAGCCAAGGCTCGCACCGTGGAGCAGATGGGCGCCCAGAGCCTCTGTATCAAGGACATGGCGGGGCTGATGGCCCCCTATGATACTTATGAGTTGGTAAAGGTGCTAAAAGAGGCGCTAGATATCCCCATCCATCTTCACACTCACTACACCAGCGGCATGGCCTCTATGACATACCTCAAGGCCGTAGAGGCGGGTTGCGATGTAGTAGATACCGCTCTGGCCCCCTTTGCCTTGCGCACCTCACAGCCCGCTGTGGAGCCGCTGGTAGTGGCCCTACAGGGCACCCCTAGGGACACAGGCCTGGATCTGCCCCTCCTGTCCCGGTTGGGGCTGAAGCTGGAGGCCATTGCCCCCAAGTACCGGGACTATTTGGACCATACGCGCATGTCTGTGATAGACACCCAGGTACTGATGCACCAGACACCGGGCGGCATGCTCACCAACCTCGTTTCCCAGCTAAAGCAGGCCGAGGCTCTGGACAGACTTGACGATGTGTTTGCCGAAATCCCCCGTACCAGGACGGAGTTGGGCACCCCACCCCTTGTCACTCCCACCAGCCAGATAGTGGGCGCACAGGCGGTCAGTAATGTGCTCTTCGGGCGCTACAAAATGGTATCTCAGGAGGTGAAGGACTATGTCTACGGCCTTTATGGCCGCCCTCCGGCGGCGATTGATCCTGAGGTGAGCCAGCAGGTGCTCAAGGGATACCTCCGGGGGGATGAGCCTATCACCAGCCGTCCCGGGGATGTGCTGGAATCGGAGATGGAAGGGGCGCGCGAGGCGGTCAAAGACATCTCGGATAAAAATGAAGACGCACTGACCTACGCCCTCTATCCCAATACCGGCCTCCAGTACTTGCGGGTGAAGCACGGCTTTGAGAAGCCGGAGGAGGAGGCGACACCCGCAGCAGCCTCTGCCTCAGTGTCTCCGGCACCGCAGCCGGAGTCCCGTCCGGCGGGGATGCGCACCTTCCATGTATATGTGGAGGGCGATTATTTAAAGGTAGAAGTGGCGGCAGAGGGCGCTGCCCGTCGTGCCGTCCGCCTACCAGTCACCTGGGAGCGGGATGATATCTCGGCTATGGCCACGCCAGCGACAGCCGCTGAGGCTATTGATACCGCCCCTGGGGCACTGCTGGCTCCCATGCCCGGCATGGTGGTGCGCTACGAGGTGGAGGTGGGTGCTAAGGTAGAAGCAGGCGACCCGGTGGTGGTGTTTGAGGCCATGAAAATGCAGAATGTCCTCGCCGCCACCACATCCGGTGTGGTAAAGGAGCGAACCCTAAAGCCAGGCGACAAGGCCGGCAAGGGGGATATCTTGGCCGTCATAACAACAGGGTGAAAGCGGTGGAAACCGGGCCACCTCGCAGTTCTCTCTTGGGCCGACTGTTACTCGTTGCTGATGTGGGTGACTAACACAGTGCCACTTCGCCTGTGGACCGCAGATGTCGAGAGAGATATGCTAAACGATAGCATGTTCGCTACGATATACTGCGACTCGCAAAAAGGCGGATCCGGTTACGCCGAAAAAGCCGTATATTCCTCTTCACAGCTACATCATTGAGGACAAACTGGAGATAGACTTTCTTATGAGAGGCGAGATAATCTGGAACAAGGCCTCAAGTGCGAACCCCTCCGTTGCATGGGGCACCTGGGTCTATGCAGCCAACCACATTTTCAGACACATCCACGAATATATCCTGGTCTTCTCTAAGGAAGCCTTTAACCGGAAGAACCTGCCGGAGAAAACCAATACCATTAACAAGGATGAGTTCCTATCGTTTACTAAAAGCGTATGGGCACTACCCGCTGAACCAGCCCGTAAGGAGGGTCACCCAGTCCCTTTCCCATTTGGACTTCTATATCGGCTAATCCAGCGATATACTTTCAAAGACGAGGTTATCGTGGATCCCTTCTGCGGTAGCGGCTTCACCTGCATAGCAGCACTCCAGCCTGGGAGACGCTGTATCGGGTATGACATCGTCCCTGAATATGTGAGACTGGCGGAGCAGAGGATTAGCCGACAAAGTGAGCAACTACCTTTGACTTCAGCAGTAGGATAGGGTGAAATGGTATTTACTTTAGCAGAAAAAATTCTTGGCTTGAAAACGGGTAAAGAGTGCCGGGGAGGGGAGATTGTCATCGCCCCCGCAGACCTGGTGTTCATCCAGGACACCACTGGGCCTCTCACCGTCCGCCAGTTCGATGCTATGGGGTTCACTAAACTGGCTAACCCCAAGCGTTCTGTGTTGTTCCTGGATCACGCCGCCCCCTGCCCTCAGAAGGAGTTTGCCAACGATCATCAACTCATGCGGGACTTCGCCCGCCGTACGGGGGCATTCCTCTCCGACGTGGGTGAGGGTGTGTGCCACCAGTTGGTGGCTGAGTCCTGGGCAGGTCCGGGAGACATCGTGGTGGGGGCCGATTCCCACACCGTCACGGCCGGTGGCCTGGGGGCCTTCGCCTCCGGCTTCGGCTCCTCTGATGTGGCCGTGGCCTGGGCGCTGGGCAAGACCTGGATCCGGGTGCCGGAGTCCTTCCTCATCAATCTCTCTGGCTCCCTTACCCGGGGGGTTTACAGCAAAGACCTCATCCTGCACCTCATCGGCCTGCTAGGGGCCGATGGTGCCACCTACAAGTCCCTTGAGTTCGGTGGTGAGGGAGTGGGCAACCTGAGTGTGCCCGACCGCCTCACCGTCTCCAACATGGCCATTGAGGCCGGGGCCAAGGTGGGCCTGTTCCCCAGCGATGACCTCACCCGGGAGTACCTGGAGGACCACGGGCGGGGTGAGCAGTATATACCTCTCAGTGCTGACCCCGGCGCTGCCTACGAGAGGGTGCTTGACATAGACCTATCCGTCCTAGAGCCGGTGGTAGCTAGGCCCCACACCGTGGACAATGTGGCCCCCATCCGGGGACTGGACAATACCCCGGTGGAACAGGCGTTCATCGGCACCTGCACCGGCGGGAGGCTAGAAGACCTGGCGGAGGTTGCCTCTGTCCTCAAAGGGAAACAGCGCCATCCGGACACGAGACTGCTGGTAGCCCCTGCCTCCCGTCAGATACTCAGCGACGCTATCCAGGCAGGTTATGTGCAGACGGTCATTGAGGCTGGTGGCATCATCTTGCCGCCCGGCTGCGCCGCCTGCTTGGGGATGCACCAAGGGGTGCTTGGGGACGGGGAGAGCTGCCTCTCCACCGCCAACCGCAACTTCTTGGGGAGGATGGGCAACCCCAACGGCTTCATCTTCCTTGGCAGCCCGGCATCGGCGGCGGCGGCAGCCATCACCGGTCATATTACAGACCCCCGGGAGTTGATGTAATGTTGAAAGGTAAAGTGTTCAGATTCGGGGACGGCATCTCCACCGACCATATAATCCCAGGTAGGTATACCCACCTCAGAAGCAACCTGCCCGAGCTGGCCAAGCACACGTTGGAGGACGCCGACGCCACCTTTGCCTCTCGGGTGCGGCACGGCGATTTCGTGGTGGGGGGCAAGAACTTCGGTCTTGGCTCCAGCCGGGAGCATGCCCCACTGGTCATCAAGATGTGTGGGGTGGGGGCGGTGCTGGCGGAAACGGCCTCCCGCCTCTTCTTCCGCAACGCCATCAACGTGGGCTTGCCCATTCTCCTGTGTGACACATCTGGGATTCAGGATAGCGATGAATTGGAGGTGGATCTGACCGGGGGCACCGTCCACAACCGCACAAAGGGGTTCACTGTAACATGCAGCCGCATACCCCAGTCCATGCTTCGCATACTGGAAGAGGGGGGTCTGGTGGAGTATATTAAGAGACATGGCGATTTTGAGTTTTAAGCTATGAGCAACCCTTACAGCGTAACCGTGATTCCCGGCGACGGCGTAGGCCCAGAGGTGACCAAGGCCACCGTGAAGGTGCTAGAGGCCACCGGTGTCAAGTTTCAATGGGAGCCTGTGGAGGCGGGTGAGGCGGTTGTGGAGCGCTACGGCACACCCCTCCCGGAAGAGGCGCTGGCCTCCATAGGCCGCACCAAGCTGGCCCTGAAAGGCCCCCTCACCACCCCCGTGGGCTTCGGCTTTAGAAGCATCAATGTGTCTCTCAGGAAACAGTTTGACCTCTATGCCTGCCTGCGCCCATGCCTGAGCTTCCCCGGTGCCCCCAGCCGTTACGAGGATGTGGATCTCATAGTTGTCCGGGAGAACACCGAGGACCTCGACATCGGACTGGAGTTTGAGAAAGGGACGCCGGAGATGGCCCGGCTCCAGGCACTGGTCGCGGAGGACCTGCACGAGGACCTAGAGGGAGAATGGGGGGTGAGCCTGAAGGCCATCTCCGAGGCCGGCAGCCGTCGCATCCTGAAGTTCGGCTTTGACTATGCCCAGGCCCACGGCCGCAAGAAGGTTACCGCCGTCCACAAGGCCAACATCCTCAAGTACACAGACGGTATGTTCCTGGCCATAGCCAGGGAGGTGGCCGGGGATTACCCGGGTGTTGAGTTTGAGGACATTATAATAGACAACCTTTGCATGCAACTGGTGAGGAATCCGGATCGTTTTGATGTCCTCGTCCTACCCAACCTGTACGGCGATATCATATCCGACCTGTGCGCCGGGCTAATCGGTGGCCTGGGGCTGGCCCCCGGTGCCAACATCGGGGAGGGTGCGGCCATCTTCGAGCCTACCCACGGCTCCGCCCCTCGTTATGCCGGGCAGGATCGCATGAACCCCATGGCCATGATTCTCTCCGGTGCCATGCTGCTCCGGCACCTGGGCGAGGACGGGGCCGCCGTGAGGGTGGAGCAGGCGGTGGGCCAGGTCATCCAGGAGGGCAATATCCTCACCTACGACCTGTCCCGGCAGGCCGCTCCGGCCTCCACCTCCCAGGTGGCCGAGGCGGTTATTGAGGCCATGAGGAGGAGCCATGCGTAAGAAGATAACCGTTGTCGGAGCAGGTAATGTGGGCGCCTCCTGCGCGCAGCGGCTGGCGGAGCGGGGCTACGCCGATGTGGTGCTGGTGGACATCGTCCCCAGTGTGCCCCAGGGCAAGGCCTTGGATATACAGGAAGCGGCCCCGGTGGTGGGGATAGACTCTCTGGTCACCGGTGTAAACAGCTACGAGGCCAGTGCCGACTCTGATGTAGTGGTCATCACCGCCGGCGTCCCCCGCAAGCCCGGCATGAGCCGGGATGATCTGGTGACCACCAATCAGAACATCGTGGCCAGCATCACCCGGGACGTGTTGAAACACTCGCCGGACTGCATTATCGTGGCCGTCACCAACCCTCTGGATGCCATGGCCCATGTCATACTCAAAGAGAGCGGCTTCCCCCGCTGCCGCGTGGTCGGGATGTCTGGGATACTGGATACGGCTCGCTTTCGCACCTTCATCGCCCTGGAGTTTGGTGTATCCGTGGAGGACGTACAGGCCCTGGTGCTGGGCGGCCACGGTGACCAGATGGTGCCTTTACCCCGGATTGCCAGTGTGGGCGGCATCCCTCTGCCCCAGCTACTGCCCCAGGAGACCATAGACCGCCTCGTGCAGCGTGCGGTGAAGGGGGGTGGGGAGATTGTGGAGCTGTTGAACACCAGCGCCTATTATGCCCCCTCGGCAGCCGCCGTTCAGATGGTGGACGCCATCGCCCTGGACAAGAAGCGCATCCTGCCCGCCGCCGCCTATTTGGAGGGCGAGTATGGCATAGAGGGAGTGTTCTTGGGGGTGCCGGTCAAGCTGGGGGCCGGGGGGGTGGAGCAGATAATGCAGGTGGAGCTCAGCCCCGATGAGCAGGAGGCCCTGAAACGCTCCGCTGCCGCCGTCCGAGAGCTGGTTGAGGTAACGCGGAAGGGCTAATTAGCCACGGAGCGGCGGGTGGTAAAACAGGAAATACGAACAGCTACCTTGTAAGAGAGGCGGCCGCGGCAAGAGGCGTGAAAATCTATGAAGGAGATTGAGGCAGGGCTCATCACGGACACGGTGGCCCGCATGTGCCGGGAGGCCAGCACCCATTTAGGGGATGATATGGTGGCCGCCTTTCGCAGCGCCCTGACCCGGGAGGAGTCCCCCCTGGGGCAGGAGGTGCTGGAGAGGCTGATGGAGAACGCCGAGCTGGCCCATCGGGAGACCATACCCCTGTGCCAGGACTGCGGCACGGCGGTGGTCTTCATGGAAGTGGGCCAGGAGGTCCATATCCAAGGGAACCTGGATGAGGCGGTGCAAGAAGGGGTTAGGCGGGGCTACGAGGAAGGCTACTTGCGCGCCTCCACAGTGGTGCGGCCCTTCTCTGCCCGGCAGAACACCGGGGACAATACGCCAGCCATAGTCCATACTGAGCTGGTGGCCGGGGACGGCCTGCGGATACAACTGCTGCCCAAGGGGGGAGGGGCGGAGAACATGAGCCGGCTATCCATGCTATCCCCGGGGGACGGTCGCCAGGGGGTGGTGGACTTCGTGGTCAAGGCGGTATCCGAGGCCGGTTCCAATCCCTGTCCTCCGGTAATAGTGGGGGTGGGGGTGGGCGGCACGGCGGACCAGGTGATGCTGCTGGCCAAGAAGTCCCTGCTACGCCCCGTGGGCCGGCCCAGCCCCGACCCCGAGGTGGCTGGGCTGGAGCGGGAGCTACTGGAGCGCATCAACGCCCTGGGCATCGGCCCGGAGGGCTTCGGCGGCACAGTCACCGCTCTGGCCGTCCATGCCGAGGTCATGCCGTGCCACATCGCCTCCCTGCCCGCGGCCGTAAACCTGCAGTGCCACTCTAACCGATACCAGGAGGCCCGCCTATGATGCCAGCATACCGCAGCCGCAAAGTGATGGGTGGCATGGGTGCCGTAGCCTTTGCCATGCACCGCGCCAGCGGGGTGGTCATCGCCCTATATGGCATCACCCATGTGCTGGTGATGTCCTACGCACTGGGGGGGGATGTGGGGTTTAACCGGCTTATGGAGACCTTCCAGCAGCCCTGGGTGCTGGTGCTGGAGATGCTGCTTGTAGCCGTGGTCCTGTTCCATATGCTCAATGGGGTACGCATCCTGCTCTTTGATATCGGGGTAGGCGTTCGCCACCAGAAGGCGCTCTTTATAGGCCTGATGACGGTAGGGGCAGTCGTCTTGGTGCTCACCGTGCTAGACACGTTACCCTGGCTCCAGGGCCGGGAGCTGGTATAGCATGAGCGCATGGGGATGGCTGCTACAGAGGATTACAGCTGCTTTGCTGTTTATACTTTTGGCCACCCACCTGTGGCTACTCCACTATGTTTACTTGGGGGAACGGCTTACCTTCCAGCGCATAGCGGACCGGCTGCAGGCCCCGGTGCTCTGGACCGCAGAGGGGTTGCTGCTGGTGGCGGCCATATACCATGCCCTCTACGGGCTCCGCGGCATCG
>JASLXN010000068.1 GCA_030740315.1 Dehalococcoidia bacterium
GTAGACCCGGCCATGAGCTTTATCATCGGCCTTGTAGTGCTTGTAGGGGCATGGCGGCTGTTGCGGGAGGGAATGAGCGTGTTGTTAGAGGCACCCCCCAAGCACCTCAGCTCCCAGATCATTGAGCGCGACATGGCCACCATGGAAGGGGTAACCGGCGTCCATGATCTACACATGTGGAGCATTGCTACCGGGTTCAACCTGCTAAGCTGCCACCTTACACTTGATGACCTCCCCTTGAGCGAGGGCACCCGCATCATGGGCAATATTCGGGAGATGCTGCACACCAAGTACGGAATCGCTCACGCCACTCTGCAGTTGGAATGCCCGAGCTGTGAGGTTACCTGCTGTCCCCTGTGCCCACTACCGCAAGAAGCTGCCACAAATGGACATTAGCATCACTACTTTTTATGCTACAAATGGTATAGACATCCCATATGTTTGAGGTTTATAATATCCCGACCATGGTGAACATGAGTTTTATACGGGAAGACCAGTTAACAATGAAACGCCAACTCACCCAAGAAGCCATAGAGCTCGCTATGCAGGGTCTTTGGACAGAAGCGGTACAGATTAACCAGGAAATCCTGGAAAGTTACCCCGGCGACTCTGATGCCCACAACCGCTTGGGAAGAGCGCTGCTAGAGTTGGGCCGCTACCAAGAGGCCCGCGATGCCTACCGGCAGTCCCTGGAGTTGGACCCATATAACTCCATTGCTAAAAAAAACCTGTCCCGCCTGGAGTTGCTGGGTGACCAAGATGCCACCCCTCAGATTGAGGCTCAGCGAGTCATCCCCCAGCTATTCATAAGCGAGACCGGGCGCACGGGCATAGTAGCCCTGGTGCACCCCGCACCTCTCAATGTGCTGGGACGCAAGGCCGCCGGTGACGAGGTCTTCCTTAAAGTAGACAGCCAGCGTCTGATGGTGGAAGACTCACAGGGGACATACTTGGGGGAAGTTGAAGCCAGGCACAGCCCACGGCTTATCCGCCTCATGGAAGGGGGCAACCAATATGCCGCCGCCATCGCCAGGATTAGCGGCAACCAGGTGAGGCTTGTCGTCCGCGAGACATTCCAGCATCCAGATCTAGCCGGACGCCCGTCCTTCCCCCCGGTAAAGAGCTCGGCCCTGCGTCCCGTTGACACCCAAATTGAGGAGGACGAAGAGGTCATCCCTCTGGATGAGGGGGATGAGGAGCCTCTGCCCCCGCGGGCCTTGGAGGAGTTGGAAGCTCCAGCGGAGGAATGGGGGGCGATTGGGGATTAGCAACACCGTTACCCAGGTCAAGGCTAGGGTGGCTTCCGATACTAACCTATCCAAGCAGGAAATGGACCCCCTAGTGGCAGAGGCTATCGAGCTCCTCCCTTACGATAACCTATATGTTTGGAACGCCAGCATAGATGGCGTGGTGGTCCAGCTAAGAACCAACAACTTCCACCTGCTGGACTTCTGGGTAGATAACTGGTTCCCCGCCCCATTGGAGGGTATCCAACCCCATGGGATAATATACGCCATCACCGGGGTGCCCAAGCGGGAACCTCACGCCTACTACTGTAGCCAGAACCACACCGCCGTGTTCATCAACTCAGACTACTATGGGCAGTGCAAGAGTTGGGCACTGGGCCTAGTGGCCGATTTCATGGAGATGCAGTGCAATGTGCACAGCATACACGGAGCAATGGTAGATATCGGAGGTTGCGGCATAGCTTTCATAGCCCCCACCGGCACCGGCAAGAGCACTCACTCATACGGACTGGCCCTCTCAGTCCCCAACGCCCGCATACACAGCGATGACTGGTTCTATGTGGATTACGAGAGCGGTGGCGGGGGGCCACGGGCTACCGCCTACATATCAGAGAGACAGTTCTACTTGCGCACGGATATGGCATCCAGCTTCCCACGCCTGGCAGAAGTTTTTAACCGTTGTAAACTTGAGAATGTGGGGGACACCTATGACCAGGTGCCCAACTCGCGCGCCATGTTGGACCCGCGGTGGATAGGCGGAGACGGCTCATTTGTGTACGTGACACGGATAATGGCGGTTGTGCTATTGCGCCGTGACTCTCACTCTCCACCTCATCTAAAACTCAAGCCTCAGGAGGCCATTGACATATTGAAACTCGGAGAATACACAGTCCAACCCGGAGCCGGCTCGCGTGAAACCTGGGGACAGACAAAACGGGAACCCTTTTACAACCCTTACCTGCTGATGCGTGACGAAGAGAGGACCCACCTTCAGGAGGAGTTCTTTCACCACATGTTCAATTGCACAGAAGTGCACATCCTCAACACCGGAGTAGAGTCCATACCGGAGTCTCAGAAGCGCATACTCGAAATCGTCCAAGCATGCTCCCTAAACAGGGACCAGTAGAGCAATGGCGATAGGCACAATCAAGCCCATCCCCATAGAAGAGGAACTGCGTCACTCCTACTTGGACTATGCCATGAGCGTCATAGTGGCCAGGGCGCTCCCCGATGTCCGTGACGGCCTCAAACCGGTGCAGCGGCGCATCCTGTACGCAATGGACGAACTGTCCTTGCGCCCCAACAGCGCCCATAAGAAGAGCGCCCGCATTGTGGGCGAAGTTATGGGCAAGTTCCACCCCCACGGCGATTCACCGATCTACGACGCCATGGTACGACTGGCCCAGGACTTCACACTGCGCTACCCCCTAGTGGACGGCCAAGGCAACTTCGGCAGCATTGATAATGACCCGCCAGCAGCTATGCGGTACACAGAGGCCCGCCTGGCCGCCATCTCCATGGAAATACTGGCGGATATTGAAAAGAACACTGTAGACTTCCAGCCAAATTTTGATAGCTCTCTCTCGGAGCCAACCGTACTACCTACTGTCATACCTAACCTGTTGGCTAATGGCAGCTCCGGCATTGCCGTAGGAATGGCCACCAACATCCCACCTCACAACTTCGGTGAGCTGTGCGATGCCCTTATTTACCTCATTGATAATCCGGATGCCACACTGGGGAACTTGGGCCAGATAGTCAGAGGGCCTGACTTCCCCACCGGCGGCATTATCCGCGGCCAGGAAGGTATCCGGCAGGCCCAGGCTACAGGCAGGGGCCGCCTCATCGTGGAGGGAAAGGCAGAGCTGGACGGCCGCCAGATAATCATCACAGAGCTTCCCTATCTTACCAACAAGGCAGCCATGGTGGAGAGAATAGCCTTACTGGTGAAGGAAAAACGCCTGGAAGGCGTTACCGAAGTGCGTGACGAGTCCGACCGGCAGGGCATGCGCGTGGTGGTAGAGTTGCGCCGCGATAGCGCCGGTCCCAGAATCCTGAGCAGCCTTTACAGGCTTACCCAGTTGCGCACCAGCTACCATGTGAACGCGCTGGCCCTGGTGGACGGCCAGCCCCAAGTCCTCTCACTCAAAGATACCCTCCAGCACCATATCGACTTCCGCCACACCGTAATTACGCGGCGCTCCCAGTACGACCTGAAGCAGGCCCAGGACAGGGCACACCTGGTTGAGGGGATAATAAAGGCCATCCAGAACCTTGACGAGGTCATCAACCTGATCCGCAACTCCGCCTCCGCCGAAACCGCCCGCGGCGAACTCATGGCCCGGTTCAGCCTTTCCCAAATCCAAGCGCAGGCTATTTTGGATATGCCACTGCGCCGCCTGGCTGCACTGGAGCGGAACAAGATTGAGGAGGAGTACGCGGAGTTGCTGCGCACCATTGGCTATCTGGAGGACCTGCTGGCCAACCCACGCAAGATATTATACCTGGTGCAAGAGGAGCTCCGGGGCCTCAAGGGTCGCTTCAGCGATACCCGCCGCACCCAGATAGGCGAAGAAGCGGAGGACAGGCCGCCCGAGGAGGATATACCCCACCAGCCAGTGATGGTCACAGTGGGCCAGCGGTACCTCAAGCTATTGGCACCGGAGGTATTCCGCACCCAACGCCGAGGTGGCAAGGGGATGGCCGGCACCGGCATTGACGAAGGCCGCCTGATGCTCGTGGTTGATACCCATGATTATGTAATGTTCTTTTCAGATAGCGGCAGGGTGTTTACCCTGAAAGCATATCAGCTTCCCCAAGAGTCTTCCCGCAGTGCCCGCGGCTCCCCACTGCTCAATGTGCTGGAAAAAATTACCCCTAGGGAGACCATCACCGCTGTGGCCGCCGTCCCCAGTTTCACACCGGAGGGGTACCTGATGCTGGTCACCCAGCGAGGAGTGGTGAAGAAGTCCAGATTGACCGATTTCAGCACCATCCGTAGCAGTGGTCTGTTCTCTATGCACCTCCAAGACAAGGACGAAATAGTGTGCGCCCGCCTCTTATCAGGGGACGAAGATATAGTGGTGGTGAGCCGTGGCGGTAAGGCCGTCCGGTTCCCCAGCGGCCCCCTGCGTACCGCATCCCGGACCAGTGGTGGTGTCCGAGCGATGAGGCTGGAGCCGAAGGACAAGTTGGTGGGCATGGAGCCGGTGGACAAGGAAGGCTTCCTGCTGCTCATCAGCACCAAAGGGTTCGGCAAGCTGGTGCCCCTTGACCGATTCCCCACCAAGGGGCGGGGAGGTAAAGGGGTTGTCGCCATGAGCATCTCGGACAAGACCGGCCCTCTGGCCGCCGCCGCCATGGTCCGCCCCGGCGAGGATGTAGTCTTCCTCTCCGCACAGGGACAGGTGCTCCATACCCAGGTGAAAGAGATATCGGTACAGGGCCGCCATACACGGGGAGTCACCCTTATGACTCTGGATGAGGGGGACGAGGTGGTGACCTTCTTCGCCTTCATCCGCCACGGGAAGATGACCGCGGAGTAGCTCGGTGGAGCTGCCCCGCTATCCCAGTTCCCCGCCACCTTCATCCCCATCTTCGCGGCCGTATACAGCGTTGAGGAGTTGCCCTTCGTCTTGCCTGTGCTTGACGGTGCAGGGCCTGGCCAGAGGCACCGTATGATCCACTTAGCCCTCCTCACCGCATTGGGCATCAACGTCGGCTTTATGGCTGTCTGCCAGTTCGTGTTGATCGCCTTGGGCATCGTCAGCGATGATTTCATCGTGGCCGGTGGCCTGCTGCTGCTGACCTTCTCGGTAAAAGACATAACCACAGACCATATGGTTGAGAGCACCGCCGTACGGGTCCACGGGGCGGACAGGTGGGAAACAATGATTTGGTTAAGGAGGCAACATGCAACTCGTTTTTATCCATGGCTCAGGGGGCGCGGGGGATGTCTGGCAGTACCAGCTCGACGCCTTCCCCGGCTCAGTGGCCCCCACCCTCCCCGGCCACCCGGTTGGAGAAGTCATCTCCACAGTGGAAGGCTATGTCCACTGGGTGCATGACTTCATCCAGAGCAACGGCTACAAAGATGTGGTATTGGTGGGCCACTCTCTAGGCGGCGGCATAGCCCTCCAGTACGCCCTAGACTACCCAGGAGAGCTCATAGCCATTGTCCCGGTGGGCAGTGGTGCCCGGCTACGGGTGAATTCAGACTACCTCACGGAGCTTGAGGCGGCCATCTCCAGCGATTCCGGCCCATGGTTCAAGAGACAGGAGGAGCGAACCGCCCTTATGGAGCCCACCTTCCGGGAGAGTTTCCTTCGGAAGCGGAGGGCAATCGGCCCCGCCCCCCAACTAAACGACCTCCGCGCCTGCGACAAGTTTGATGTCATGAACCGGGTAGGCGAGATAAAGCTGCCCGTGCTGCTAATCTGCGGCACCGAGGATGCGATGACTCCGGTGAAGTACCACCAGTACTTGGCGGAAAGGCTACCCGGAACCAAACTAGTGATAATTCCCGATACCACCCACTATGTTTTCACCGAAAAACCCGTTGAGGTCAACCAGGCCCTCAAGGAGTTCGTAGAGGCGTTGTAGCCGAGCAAATTGAACCTTACTCTCTCCAGGCTGATGTCTTGACAATAGCTTAAGTACACCTCATAAAAGAACAAAAGTTCCCAGCCGACGCTGACTATGCTGACCTATTTATGGAAGCAATATAGCTTTACCAATGTAGGTCTATATAATAAAACTCTCGATGTTTGGGGTAAGTTGGGGAGGGACTACACCCATATCTAGTGCAACTGTATCACTTAGCTTCTGGCTGTCCATTCCTTTCCATGCTTAGTAGTTCCCCGTATTTGTCGACGCAGTCCGGATGTTTGAACTGCAGGCCGCAGGCGTGGCAGGGGCCGTAGCGGCAGTCGGAGGTCTCCTTGCCAGAGCGCGTCCGCTCATACTCCCGGCGCAGGAAGGCCATTCCCGGCCCCACATCTACAAATCCCCACGGTAGCAGCTCGTCCAAGCCACGCTCCCGGGTGTAAAACGCGGGGTCTAGGCCTTCCTCCTCAAAGGCTTGCTGCCATTTTCCCCAGTCAAACCGGTCCCGCCAAGCATCAAAGGTACAGCCTGCCCGCCAAGCTCTTTGGATAACCCGCCCCAGCCGCCGGTCCCCGCGGGAGAGGATGCCCTCTAACAGGCTCATGCTGGGTGTCTGCCAGGTTAGCTGGGCACCCAGCCGCCTGATCCCAGAGCGCACCACCTTAAACTTCTCCTCCACCGATTCCATCTGCTCCTGGGCGGCCCACTGGAAGGGTGTGTGGGGCTTCGGCACATAGGGGCCTATGCTGGCCTTCAGGCGCAGGCGGCGTCCGTTGTGTCCCAGCTTCATACCGGCGGCCACAAGCCCGGCTATGGCAGCCACATCCTCCATGGTCTCGGTGGGCAGGCCCACCATGAAGTAAAGCTTGGCCGAGCTCCAACCCCGCTCCAACGCAGTGTCCAGCACTCCAAGCACCTTGTCCTGAGTGATGGGCTTATTGATAGCCCGACGCAACCGCTCCGTGCCTGCCTCCGGGGCAAAGGTAAGTCCCTTCTTCCTCTCCCGGGGCATGGCCTCCAGCAGACTTACCGATGATTCATCCATGCGCAGGCTGGGCAGTGAAATTAGCATCTCCGGGTGGCGACGGCCCAACTCCCGCACCACCTCCTCCACGCCAGGGTAGTCGTTAGTGGTAAGGGATACCAAGGCTACTTCGTTGTAGCCGCAACGGGACATCACCTCCTCAGCACCGCTTATCACCTCCTCGGCGGGCCTCTCCCTAACCGGGCGGTAGATAACTCCCGCCTGGCAGAACCGACAACCCCGGCTGCAGCCTCGTTGCACCTCTACCATCCCCCTATCGTGCACGGCCTCCAAATACGGTACGATGAGGTGCGTGGTGACAGGCGGTAACTTCGCTACTATCTGCCCCTCCACCTTTTTGGGGGCAGTTGGCTGGGTGGAGGCGAACGACTTCATGGTGCCATCGGCGTGGTACTCGGTCTGATAAAAGCGGGGTACATAGACCCCAGGGAGCCTGGCCGCCTCAGCCAGCGCCTCCTCCCTGGAAGCGCCCTTCATCTCCAGCAACAACCGGGCCAGCCCCGGCAGCGCCTCCTCAGCCTCACCCAAAAAGAAGAGGTCGACAAAA
>JASLXN010000069.1:0-4201 GCA_030740315.1 Dehalococcoidia bacterium
AGATGTGGTGGTGAGTAACCTGCAACCATATAGCCGCCGGGTGCTGGAAAACCTCTCCCGCTGCCGGCTGTATGTCGCCATAGGGGTGGGTTACGACTGGATAGATATTGAGGCGGCTACGGATTTGGGCATATGCGTGGTCAATGTGCCCGACTACTGCCTGGATGAGGTGTCGGACCACGCCCTGGCGCTGCTTCTGGCCTGTTCTCGAAAGCTGGTCAGGGTGTATCACGCCGTGAAGGAAGGGTTGTGGGACGCCGCTGTGCCGGTCAAAATACGCCAAGGTGTTCAGGTGCCCATGTTCCGGATACGGGGCCAGGTGTTGGGGCTTATCGGTTTCGGCAACATAGCCCGTACCTTGTTGCCCAAGGCCCAGGCCCTCGGCCTGACGGTAATAGCCTATGACCCCTACGGAAAGCCGGAGACGGCAAAGAGCCTTGGAGTCGAGTTGGTGGACTTGGACCGGGTGCTGAGGGAATCGGACTATGTTTCCGTGCACGCGGCGCTGACCAAGGATAACTACCACATGCTGGGCCGGGAGCAGCTAAATAAGATGAAGCCCACTGCTTACCTCATCAACACGGCCCGGGGCCCTCTGGTGGATGAAGCGGCCCTCATCTCTGTACTGAAGGAAGGCGGGATTGCGGGCGCCGGGCTGGATGTGGCGGAGCAGGAGCCTCCCGCACCGGATAACCCTCTGTTCGAGCTGGAAAATGTGGTGATCACCGCCCACATGGCCCAGTACTCCGAGGAGGCTGAGGCCGAGCTATGGCTGCGGCCCGCCCAAGAGGCGGTGAGGGTGCTCAAGGGGGAATGGCCCCGGGGGCTGGTCAACCATCAGGTAAAGGACAAGTATGCCGCCCGTTGGGGAACGAGGGGCTGACAAGCAGCCCAACTTGTATTCTCCGATGGGGGCTGCTAACCGGCATCCTGCCGTTGAAGTGGCCTTTATTTACCGTCTTCGGTTTACGCTGGAGGGAGCGCAGGGTGTAAGCCTCCTGTTACCCTCGGGCCAATATTGCATCGAGGCTACTCCGCGAGCCCTATTCAAGGTTTCATGCCGTGCGCCTTATATCACCAAATCCTTTAGGATTTCGAGCACCTCTATCATGGGCAGGCCCGTCTCTCCCACAATTTCTTGCGGCGAGCATTCAGCGGGCGCTTCCTTCCGACGCTTTAACTGTTCCATCACAGCCTCCCTTGGAGTAGAGAAGTATACTACCTAGATGCAATTCTCTGGGAGAGGGGGAAGGGTGGCCTGTGTAACGCTGCGTAAACTGTAGGTCGTCGGCGGCGGTAGGGACTAACAAATGGCAGAACCGAGGAGTGTGGAAAGGGAGTGGTGTAGACTTAGTAATAGGCTTAGCTAGGACCCCGGGCTATTTCGCGGACGAAACTCGCGATTTCACTTAGCTTCGCCCCCGGCAGGAAAACACCGGAAACTCCCATCTCCTTGAGTTTCGGGATATCTTGGGGGGGAATTGTGCCGCCCACCACCACCCGGACCCTCCCTAGGCCCTGCTCCTGCAATGCTCCCAAGAACCGGCGGACGAGCGGCAGGTGTCCCCCACACAGGAAGCTCAGGCCTATCACCTCAGCGTCCTCTTGGGCCGCAGTGGCGACTACGCTATCGATGCGCTGCCCGCTGCCTAGGAACACCACCTCCATGCCGGCATCCCTTAGTGTCTGGGTGACGGCGGTGATACCCCGGTAGTGGTCATCGGTGCCGATTTTGGCCGTGATGACCTTTATCCGGGTGTCTTCACTCACTACCAGGGTGCCTTTCGCTCACCGGCCCAGTCGTAATCCAGCCCGTCCGCCATGCGCAGGGTGCCCACCACCTCGGCGAAGGTAGCACCAGCCTCCAGGGCAAGGCCCGCCGGTTCCACCAGGCGAGCGCCTTTCTGTGCGGCGTCTCCCAGGGCTTCTAGGGCCTCTTTTACGGGGGCGATGTCCCGGCCGTCTCTGAAGCTCAGGTACTGCTGGAAGTATCGGTCCACCTCGTTCCCACCGGGGGAGAAGATGGGTGGTGGGGTGTCCTGCTCCGGAGGCTCCGCAAAGCGGTTGACGCCCACCACCACACGCTGCCCTGTCTCTATTTCTTGCTGGACCTCCCAGGAGCGTTTCCGCATAACATCGTGGACCCAGCCGTTCTCCAGAAGCTTTAGCCATCCGCCGCGCTCCTCCATATCCGCGAGTAGCGCCTGGGCCTCTTCTTCCAACTGGTTGGTGAGTTGTTCCATGAAGAAGGAGCCTCCCAGAGGGTCCGCCACTCGGGCCGCCCCGGACTCGTAGCGCAGCACCTGTTGGGTGCGGATGGCTAGCTTCACCGCCTCCTCGGTAGGTGTGGCGAAAGCTTCGTCATAGCAGGCAAGCTGAAGACCCCCCACTCCGGCCAACACCCCCGATAAGGCGGCGATGGATACCCGGGAGAGGTTCACCAGTGGTTGCTGGCGGGTGCACAGGCTGCCCACCACATTGGCGTGTACCCGCAGTGCCAGGGCGTGGCGGTCGGTGCACCCGAAGTCCTCGGCTAGGGTCCTGGCCCAGAGACGGCGTAGCGCCCTCACCTTGGCTATGTTCTCAAAGAAGTCCTGTCCCAGGGCCACAGTGGGGCTAAGGGAGCGGGCCACCGTAGCAGGATCCAGCCCCCTTTCCGCCATCTGCCGTAGCAGGTCATTGCGGCAAGCCAGTATAAAAGCCATCTCTTGTATCGCGCTGCCGCCCCCTTCGTGGGCGGAGGCTCCGTCAAAATACCAGATATTCACCTTGGGCAAGTGCTGCAGGATGTATTCGCAGTAGTCCAGGCCCCATTTACCCAAGGAGGAGATGCGCCCGTTGGCGAAGGTCACCTCGGTAAGGCTGCGGTAGCACATGGGCAGCCACATAACAAAGGCGCCGTGGACTAGGCGAATCTGGCTGATGTCGTAGCCCCGGCGCTTGGCAGTCAGGAGGATGGACTGGCTGAGGAGTGGTGATGTGCAGGCGGGGCACAGGCTAACTGTATCCAAGGGCAATCCCTCCAGGGCCGCCTCCACATCCCCCAGGCGGTTGGATGTCACCCCGGTGACCCCTATCATGCCCTCGGCGGAGGGTTGGTCAGGCTCCAGGCCGTAGTCGGCAAGCTCGTCCACATGGTATGTCAGTGCACCGGCACCTTCGGCAATTTCCATGCGGAGTCGTCGGTTGTACTCCTTGGGGGTGGAGAGGCCGGTAATCTGCCGGATGTTCCATAGCTTTCCACGGTACATCTTGGGGTGATGGCCGCGGGTGTAGGGGAACTCACCGGGCAGTCCTAGGTCTCGGGACACGTCCATTTCCCCAAGGTCATCCTGTGTATAGACAGATTTTAACGGCAGCCCGGAGTCTGTGGCCGAATCGGCAGCCGCCTCCATATACTGCTGGCGGACCCGCTCTTTATCAACGCTCACAAAGCCCCCTTTTTCAGTGCGGGCAACTGAGTAGAGTTGGTGCCTAGTTTGGCGTTACCCGCATCAATACAGCCAGTTTAAGGCATTGTATACGGTTGAACACCGGAGATGCAACCGCGCTGTATAAGAGCATCGCTTGGCAAACATTATTTCCTCTCCCGTCCGCCAGAGAGTAATATCTTAGGGGGTTTTGCCCTTTACGTTCCCTAGAGGAAAAGGGGGCGTTGCCCCCGGACCTATTTGCCGGGCGGATAAAAGGGCAACGAAATGCTTGCTAAACGGCCTCAGGGTAGCTGCTTGCTCTCGTTCATAATGATGAGTGACGCTACCTCAAAGGTGTGAAATGGGTTATAAGGATTACGGGCCTTGGGGCCTTGCTCCTGGGCGGGCTGCGGTAGCTATGACGGGAAGCCAGGATGAAGTTCCAGCGGATGGACTGCGACTAGACGATTGCGCGACAATGTTCCTTAAAACGGGCCATGCTATAATAGCCCGAGCAATGCCCCAAAAGTATGAAGTTCGGCCGCACTCTCTGTCAGCTTGGCGGCCGGCTATAAAGGGAAACTGATAAGGAGCTTTCAATTGGACATAGTCTATATGGTGCCCCATACTCACTATGACGCTGTTTGGGTATTCACCAAAGAGGACTATTACTACATCAATATAGAGCTAATCCTGCGGCAGGCGGTGGGCCTTGTTGAGGGCTCTAACTACCGGTTCCTGATTGAGCAAATGGCTCTGCTGGAGGAGGTAGAAAGGAGAAACCCGCA